>JAUHXW010000255.1 GCA_030426705.1 Gammaproteobacteria bacterium | reverse complement strand
GAAATAAGCCAAGCACTGAACATTTAGATAATAAGCTGGCTTTTTTGCAAAGTTTGTACCAAGCTGGAAGTGAGCAAGGATTTGCGAATTTGAGTCTTTCAGAACAGATACAGTACAGTTGTTACGCACCCAATCATGCACACGCCTATCTCTTTGCAGCTGCCATCGATGATGACCCGGAGCATCAACTGGTTCAATTAATCAAAGACATCTTCAATGGTGAAGATGACATTGGAGGCGTGTCAGTAGAATTAATCAAAGCCATGTTAATCAGTCAGCAACCTGAGAACTGGCAGCAAGTGGGACAGTTGTTATTAGCTGCTCAACGCGAAGAAGGCTTGAGACAAAGCATTTTAGAATGTCTTGATGAAACACAATTAGGTGCTTTTCAATACATCATTGAATTGGTTGTCGAACATGATTTAATGCGCTTCAGTAGTGTTATTAGGGCTGTAGATACTTGGTTTGGGTTTGCTTGGGATGCGCCGAAAAAGAACACCATCAAAAGGGCATTGGAATTATTGTTGTTGATGCTTGACGATGCGTCTCAAATAGAAACGATGTTGGTGAGCAAAGACAATTTGGAGGTTTATTTGGCGTTATGTGTGATTGCTTTGAAGGACACAGACGCAGCCATCAGTAAAGCCATATCGACCGTTTTTGCTCAAGAACAAACAGAAAAAAAACTACTGGCGTTGATTTTCATTGATGCAACCAAGAGTAAAAATGCAGATTTACTTGATGGATTACAAGCACATTTTGGCCAGTCCGTTGAGTTGGATTTTTGGTTGCTGAAATGTGTGCCAAAGTTTAGACCCATTCAACAAACCTTTGAGGTCATTAAAGACTCCGCAGACTCATTGCCACTGAAAGGCAAAAGTTATTCTGGCCGGGTGTTTTCCTGGATGAATTACACCATCAAACCTGTAGATTTTTATCGTTTTTTAATCGAAAAATCTGGCGAAGATTTGTTGTCTATTTTAGCCAGTGACATCAGTCAAATTCCCAGCGAAAGTAGGGAGCAATACATCAGAAAGTTATTCCCTGATTATTACACTTATAGCATGTATAGCTATTATGGTGCACAAGAAAAAAAGCCAAAGGCCATTGGCAAAGACTTGCCAGCATGGAAACACCAAGTCATTCATCAATGCATCGTTGACCGCAAAGAATCGGTGATGTTTACGGGATTCGTTCTGTTCAACCACATGAAGTTATCTGTCAAAGAGTTTGATATCCTAGAGCAATTATTAACTCGAAAAGGCAAATATCTCAGAGCAAAATGTATCGAATTGTTGTCTAAACAATCTGACAAGCAATTAGCACATTCAACGCAAAATCTCCTTCATTCGAAAAATATTAATCAACGTTTAGCAGGTTTAGAGTTACTTGCGATTATTTATGGCGAGGACCCAAACAGTGAATTTGTGCAGAAGCAGAAACAAGCTTACTTAAAACGCAAGAAATTCAATAAAAATGAACAGGTTCTGTTGGATAAGTTGTCCACCCAAACCGATGAATATTCATGGGCCAATGGTTTTGGGGTGATTGACTATGATAATTTATCACCTTTGATTGAACCCACCAGTTCATTCAAGGTAGATGAGCGGGTGATTGAACGCTTTGTAGATGAAGATAAAACCACCAAAGCCGTTAATGGGCTCATTGATATATTCAAGTCAAATGGCAATCATGAGTATCAGTACGTTGATTATTATGGTGAAAAGTGTACTGTGATATTGTCTGAAGTGGTGCACTTTACCGAAGATACCAAAGGCTTCAGTGCACAACAAAAGTTGGTAGCCTTACCCCTAAGCGAGCTCTGGATTGAATGGTACAAAGACAGTCAATTGAATGACATGGAGATGATCAGTGCTTTCCATTTTGCAACGCATTTCTCTCACCCTTATGGAAACTTCAAACTCGCAGATGTTTTTAAACGCTATATTCCAGATTTAAGCGGCTTAAACTTAAAAACTCAATACTATGACCCTTTGAGTAACAACCTGGCTAAAATTCTTGAGGCACTGATTGACGCAGAAGTTGATTTTAAACAAGTGGGACAAATTAAATTAGATTTGTTGGAAGATTTGTTGTGCCATTTTCCAGATGAAATGAAAAAGGAGAAGTATAAAGCCAATAAATGGGATGCCAAAGACAGTACATGGTTGGATATCATTAACAGCAATTACTTCATTATGGATTACACCGATACGAAGTCAAAGCGGAAGTGGGATCTGGATCGCTATATGATTGCACAAAACCTGTCTTATCCAGAACCGGCCAAAAGTATGAAGGTTGTGGCCAACAGCAATAAACTAAAAAAATTGACTTTTGATGTCAATGAACAAGTCAGCTATGACTTATACCATCAAGGGTTAATCACTCAAGATGATTTGTTGTTTGAGGCATTGTTACCAAAACATTGGAGCCACAAAATTGATTTAGATGCGGCTTGTGCTAGTAAGACGCGACGTAAAGAAATCATTGAACGACTTAATCCGCCACTGGATTTGTTCGAACCGTTAAAAAGAAACCTGTTATCTTTGGAACTGAAGCGAGGGGATGCGCCTACTGAAGCCTCAGCCCACATCAATCGGTTTTATGGCGTCAAAGGCATGAAGTATTTATTTGAAACTTTGGCCAGGCTGGGTTCAGCTAAATTCAGCAGCGGTTACTATTATGATTCCACAGAAAAAGCCGTTACTTTCAGTTTTATTGTTGAAAATTGTTATCCCAGTGATGAAGACAGCTATGAGGGATTTGTCGAAAATATAAAAGCCAACAAAGTCAGCAAAAAAAGATTATTCGAGTTGGCATGCTTTGCCACTCAATGGTCAGAATGGGTGGGCAGATTCTTAAAAATTGATCAATTGACCAGTGCGGTCTGGTGGTTCCATGCCCACAGTACTGATTATATGAATGCCAAAAAAGAAACAGAGATATCCAGGTATTCCAACATACCTTTGAACGAATTCGAACGCGGTAGTTTAGATATTGAGTGGTTTTACCAAGTGTATGAAGGTTTGGGTAAGTCCAATTGGCGTATGCTACATGAGGCGGCGAAATATGTTTCTGATGGGCATGCTGCACGACAAGTGAAGTTGTATTCCAATGTATTGCTTGGCGAGGTGAAAATCACTGAAACTCTGAAAAAAATAAAAGACAAGCGAGATAAGGTGTTTGTCAAAGCTTTGGGTTTGATTCCGCTCAGTAAGGTTAATCGTGAGGCTGATTTATTGAAGCGCTATGACTTGCTACAAACATTCTTGGCTGAGAGTAAACAATTCGGTGCACAGAGACAAGAAAGTGAGCGCATTGCTGTTGAAGTAGGTTTGGATAATTTGGCCAGGAATGCCGGCTATGCAGACTCCATACGTTTCGGCTGGGCGATGGAAGCAAAAGCTGCGCAAAAAATTATGGAAAATAACACCGTGTCGATTGACGAAGTGGTTATCTCATTGGCTGTTGATGATTCGGGTAAAGCTTACCTGGCCGTAGAAAAAAGCGGTAAACAGCAAAAAAGTATTCCAGCTAAATACAAGAAAAACAAGGATGTGGCTCGCTTAAAAGAACATAAGTCTTTTTTAAGTAAGCAATACAAAAGAACACGGCAATCACTGGAAAATGCCATGTTAAGAGCCGATGTTTTCAGTCACCAGGAAATCAAAAATATTTCTCAACATCCAGTGGTTAAACCCATGCTGGAAAAATTGGTTATGGTACAAATGGCCGAGGGTAAAGTCATTAGTTCGGGCTTTTATAAGCAAGGTGGCTTAACGGACTTTGCTGGAACAGTCACAGCCGTTGATGAAGCCTGTGAATTGATGATTGCACATCCCAGTCATTTATTTGAGGCTTCATTGTGGAGTCAATACCAGCAATATATCTTTCAACAACAAATCACCCAACCATTTAAACAGGTTTTCCGAGAACTCTATGTACTTACAGCCGATGAAAAGGAAAATCATGTGCGCTCTCATCGCTATCAAGGTCACCAAATTCAGCCACAGAAAACCATCGCATTGTTGCGGTCACAAGGCTGGACTTTGAACTATGAAGAAGGGTTACAAAAGGTTTATCACAAACACGGGCTTATGGCTTCCATGTATGCCATGGCTGATTGGTTTTCTCCTGCTAACATCGAAGCACCGACACTGGAATATGTGGCGTTCACTGCTTTAAAAGATTATAAGGACATTCCTTTGGTCGATATTGATCCTTTGATTTTCAGTGAGGTGATGCGTGATGTTGATTTGGTGGTGAGTGTAGCCCATGTCGGTGGCGTTGACCCCGAAGCCAGTCACAGCACCATGCAAATGAGGGCTGCTTTGGCCAAGGAATCTGCTCAATTATTTAAACTTGATAATATTGAGGTGAAACA
>JAUHXW010000254.1 GCA_030426705.1 Gammaproteobacteria bacterium | reverse complement strand
CGCCACTCCTGGTCAGATTCGACGCCGGTTTTTGTATGGTGGGGTTTATTATGGCTTGCTGTCTGCCATGTTGGCGATTTTAATGTTGCGTGTCACCGTTTGGTACTTGGAAAAACCGATTCTGGATTTATCTCAGTCATTTGGGCAAACTATCGAGTTGCGAACGCCGTTTATTCAGGAATTGCTGCTTTTTGCCTTGTTGGCGACGGTCATATCCTGGTTGGGTTCCAGAGTCAGCGCCTCAAACCACATTGCAAATTTGTGAACAGTTTCCCATGTTGTCAGATAAATTTGAATTACATTCTGTGGGTAAATCCCCTGTTTGGTGTACAATAAAGGTATGAGTGAATCCCAAAAAGTTTTGATTGCTGACTCTTCCAAGTTGGCGAGAAAATTAACCGAAAAACTGGTCAAAAAAATCAGGCCCTATACTGATGTCATTGCCGTGGACACTGTGGAACAAGCCATTGCTAAATTACAGGAATTTCGGGTGGATCTCATCATTTCTGCTTTACGCCTCCCAGATGATGACGGTACTAAAATTTGTCAGTATGTGCGTGAAAATTTGCACTATTTGCCGGTAATCATCGTTTCTGGGGATGTGGACTCAAGGGTTCAGGAAAGGGTGATGAGTAGTGATGTCACTGATTATATCGATAAATCAGCGGGTCAAAAGGGGCTTGAGATATTCTTGCGTGGTTTGTTACGACCTGATGACCAAATCAATGGCAAAATTCTTTATATTGAAGATTCAGCTGTGGTTGCTCATGCCACCAAAAAATTATTACAAAACCACAATTTGGAAATCACCCATAAAATGAGTGTCACCGATGCCAAGGAAGTCATTCCGACTAAAGAATCAGCTTATGATAATTTTGAGTTGGTGCTGACTGATTATTACCTGAAAAATAATGAAACAGCGGTAGAAATACTCGAATATGTTCGCAATGATTTGGGCCTTGATAAAATTGAAATGCCTTTTGTGATCATGACAGGTGATGAAAATACCGAGAATCAGAAGCAAATTTTGAACCAGGGTGCCAATGATTTGATTGGCAAACCGGTCAATCAGGAAGCGCTGGTGAAGAAAATCAAGTTTCAAATCAGGTTCACACAGTTTCACCGCAAGAAAAGCGAACAGTGAACCCCCAGTTACATGCCAGTTGGTTGGAACACCTGCAAAGTGAGTTTCAACAGCCCTACATGCAACAATTGCGTGACTTTTTACAGACACAAAAACAACAACGGAAAGTCATCTATCCACCCGGAAAACTCATATTCAATGCTTTAAACACCACACACTTGGATCAGGTGAAAGTGGTTATTTTAGGTCAGGACCCATACCATGGACCTGGGCAGGCGCACGGTTTGTCTTTTTCGGTACCAGATGGTGTTAAACCACCACCTTCATTGGTGAATATTTTCAAGGAAATTGAGCATAATCTTGGCATAAAAAACCATTCAGGCAATTTAACTGCGTGGGCAGAACAAGGTGTTTTGCTACTCAACAGCGTACTGACTGTAGAACAAGGACTGGCGGCCAGTCATCGTGACCAAGGCTGGGAACGCTTCACCGATCGCATCATCGAAGTCATCAATCAGCAAAATCGGCATGTGGTGTTTATGCTCTGGGGCAGTTATGCCCAACGCAAAGGCCAGCAAATTGACCAACAAAAGCATTTGGTTTTGAAAGCACCACACCCCTCACCATTATCTGCCCATCGGGGCTTTTTTGGGTGTCAACATTTTACAAAATGTAATGCATACCTGACCGAAAACCAGTTAAAACCAATTAATTGGAGGTTATAGACCAAAGAATCATTTGATTTATTATCATTGTACGGTCATTTGTATATAATCTTTGGCAGTAATTTCGGAAATATCTATGAAAAAAATAACTACAGTCTTGTTTTCACTATTCTCTCTGATTTGTCATGCAAATGAACCATGGCTTGATTACATCAACGATGAGAACAAAAGTAAAGAAACACATCAAAGGTGGCATGCTGATGGTGGTGAATTAAAAATCATGTTTTTCAATGACCTTTTGCAAGATAATGGCATAAAAGTTTTGGGGATAGGAAAATATGACTTATCCAATTGGGAAAAAACCCCTTTTAGCATGACAATCAGAAATGTTGGTGGCTTGTCTTTAAAGGTGCCTTATGGCAACTTGATTGACATTGACAAAGGCGCTTTACATTTGTCTGGACAATTCAGTTGGCGCACTGATTCTGGTCTTGTTGAATTTAATGGTTTGTCATTAAAAGCATCATCAAGGTATAAAAAACAGGGAGATGTGGTGGCTTTTGAAATGGTCAATGATAAGGGAGAGACTTTGTTATATATGGATCATGTACACGCATTACTGGATACTAGAAATAATTTTTTAACGATGGACAACATGGATGTTTCTGTCAGTCCATTGTTGGCAAAACAATTGGGCCGACCCGAGATGGAGGGAGTTGTGATTGCACAAGCTCACGCCAAAACCAATTTGACTTTGCCATTAGATGGTTTTGTGGATATTAATTCACTGAAGGGTGGAAGCTGTACCAATCGTCCCTTGTGGCCCGGTGAGCCCCGACCAAGTGACGGTCAGCCCGCTGAAGCTGATGTGGCTTTGATAGGTTTGGAAGCACAACAGCGCCGCAACCTGGGTAATGACAAAGTGGTGATTACTCCCTCAGCCAGATTGAAAAATGTAGGTGACTTGAATGGTGCTGATGTGGCCTGGTATTCTAAATTTTCTGGGACTTTTCAACCTTATAACAATGCACAGCATCCGTTTTTGGTTTGGAATATGTACCGAGAATTTGACGGCCGATTTGAACAGATAGGCGTTTCCGGGGTTAAACATGCTTTTCTTACAATCAACAGTAATTGTTTAGCAAATTGCAGTAACAGTCATATTCTCTGGCCTGGTTGTGAAGATATTTATGGTATGGGCAACAATGACAGTGGTGGCGCTTTGGGGCCAAGGGAAGAAATTGAGGCCTTTGGCGGCTTATGGGAGCAACAGTGTTCGTTCTTTGATCAGGACTGCAATAACCAAATGGATCCAGGTGGAGGCTCAAATTCAACCGATGAAAACAGAATGGTGGTGGACACAGGTAATTTAGGTGTGGCGGGAGCCAGGTATTTTGTGTCAGCCTGGTATGTGATTAGAGATGATATCAATATCTTCAATACCATGGGCTACAAAGAATTCAATGTTACTGTTGATGTCAATGGCAATGCGGTGATGTCTGCATTAAGCAACCTGCAAAATGGTCCAGCCAGTGATCAATATGTGGCTCCAGATACTTTTGATTTGGTTGGTGGTACTGCTTCAGAACGGATTTTGCGGGCTGGGGAAGGGCATTTAACAGTGGCTGTTAAAGTACAAGATATGGGTGGTGGTTTGTTTCGATATAACTACATGGTTGAAAACCATGATTATGACCCGCAGGTACAAACCATATCAGTACCATTACATGATACTACAACAATGACTGATTTCGAATTTGTCGATACAGATGAAGATGCCAATAACAACTGGAATTTGCTGCGATCTAACAACATGCTGACTTTACAAGCACCAACAGGAAATGAGCTTGACTGGGGCATTCTGTACAGTTTTTCATTTACCGTGAATGCTGAGCCTGTCACAGGTGAAATCACCTTAACAGGTTTAGAAAACAATAATGATTCTTTTGTCAGTACGATGATTGTTCCTGATGTCACAGATTTGATTTTTGAGGATAGTTTTGAAAATGTGAACCCTGACTGAATAAGTTCGGTTAAGAATTCTGCAAAAAACGCGTATTTCTGATAGAATACGCGTTTTTTAGTTCAGAGGAATTATTTTATAAATGGCGAAAGAAGACGTAATTGAATTACAAGGTAAGGTCATTGATACTTTACCCAATACCATGTTCAGAGTTGAGTTGGAGAATGGTCACATTGTGACGGCTCATATTTCTGGTCGCATGCGTAAGCACTACATCAGAATTTTGACAGGTGATACCGTCACCGTTGAACTCACTCCTTACGATTTAAGCAAAGGACGCATCACTTTCCGCAGCAAATAATTCCAAATCATTGACCGCTGCACATTGAATTTCGCTAATGTGCAGTGGGTGTTTCTTCCTTGGCTGATAGCATTAAAATGCTGGGAATGATGTCGAAACTCAGGGCATCATTGATCAGGTTCACTTTGACCAAGCCGCCATTTTTCAACTTGCCAAACAGGATTTCATCCACCAGTGGTTTCTTGACGTATTCATCAATGGCGCGGTGCATGGGACGTGCCCCCATTTCCGGGTTGTAACCTTTTTCAACCAACCATTCTCTTGCACTTTGACTGATGCTGAAAGTGATACCGGGATCGGTCAATTGCTGTTCCAGTT
>JAUHXW010000253.1 GCA_030426705.1 Gammaproteobacteria bacterium | reverse complement strand
ACAGGATTAAGGTGACAAAATAGAAAACAAAGCCAACAGCAGTTGGTGTAAAGGCCGGAATTTTCCGGCCTTTTTATTGGGTTTATTCAGGTTTCTGATATTTTTTCTCTTTTTTCTGACCCATTTTTTTTTCATACTTCGATGGTTGCTTTAAATACAATTTAAGAAGGGTTTTATGATGAAAAAAATAATAATTACAATTTTGGTTGTTTTGAGTCAACAGTCTTTGGCCGGAGCGCCATATTTAACAGTGGGTGCCGATAATGCCTGTGATTTTGACACCATTCAAGCGGCAATCAACAGTGTCATTAGCAACAACATCCGCATTGCCAGTAACAAAAACTATTTTGAAAATCTGGAAATTATCAATGGTAATGAAAAGCTGGTAGGCGGTTATGCTGATTGTACCCAAGCGGCACAGAACATCACCGATCTTTCACAAGCCAACGTGACTGGAAATGGCACAGATCCGGTGATTTATATCAATGCCTTGTTGGCAAACAGTTATGACGTTGAAGTAAAAAACTTGGTGTTAGCCAACGGTGACAATGGCATATTCATCAGGTCACAAAACAATGCTGACTTATCGGTGTTGGTCAAGGGGGTTCACATGTTCAATAACAACAACCATGGATTATCAGTTATAGATAACAATGGAGGCCAGGCGGATGTGGTGATGGATAAAGTCCAAGTAGACTTTAATGACAACAGTGGGGTTTCATGTGATGGTGAAAACACGTCGGTGAAGATTGCTGGCACATCAATCATCAGCAATAACAGCGCCGCAAGTGGTGGTGGTTTGAAAGTCTTTAATGGTTGTGATATGTCGGTGTATTCACCCACCGAAATCAAAGACAATGAAGCCGACACTTCTGGTGGTGGAGTTAACGTATTCAAAGGTTCATTGAATGTGATTGGCTTACACTCAAACTGTGAAAATGGTGTGTGCTTTGGGGTTGATGATGCACCTGTCATTATCAGTGGTAATGTGGCTAACGCTGATGGAGGCAACAGTGGTAATGGTGGAGGAATCATTGTTAGTGGTGTTGATGCCGATGTCTCCATAATCAATGCCCAAATCAACGACAATCAGGCACGTCATGGAGGGGGTTTTTATGCACAATCAGGCGCATCGATTAATTTGATTGGATATGAAACTCCAGTGCAAGATTGTTGGCAACCTGGCGCATGCATGCAATTATTTAATAACCGTGCGATCTTTGGTGGTGGCTTTGCCGCTGAAAGTGATGATACTGAAGTATTGATTTATGCCAGTGAAGTGATGGGTAATCGAGCTGACAAAGGTGTTGTCGGTCGTATTATTGGAAATGCCAGTGCCGAGATTGCTTCAACAGTCATCCATCACAATGGCATGGATCCAGATAACACATACAACAATGATGCCCTGTTTCATATATTTGGTCAGGAGACCTTCGCACCTTCTTTGGCTTTGCGGGCAGTGAGTATTGCTGATAACAGCATAGCTGGACATGTTTTTGATAACTTTCATGGTGCTTTGGAGGTGACCAGCAGTATTGTTTTCGATCAACAGGATGTCTATTTGGAGTCGGGAAATACCGCCAGCGCAAGCTATCAGTGTGTGATTGCCCATGAGTCAGACAGTTTCAGTGCTGGAGGAACGGTGTCGGTGGTTGATCGAAGTTTGACGCCTGTCTTTGTTAACCCAAATGCGGGTAATTACCACCTGTTGGTAGATTCTCCAGCCATTGACTATTGCTACGATATCATGGATGACCCGGGTTCGGATTTGGATTATGACAGCCGTGGTGTTGATAATCCTGATGTGATCAACTTGCATGGTACTTATGATATCGGTGCTGATGAATTCGACATCAACGACGACATCATATTCAAAGATGGGTTGGAACAAGACTGATTGAGTCTGCGGTGAATACGAATGCCGGCGAGATGCCGGCATTCTTTTTCCTAACCAATCGAGTTTAAGGCTTGTAAATGAACTTTCTTGATTTCTTCAGGTAAGAAGCTGGCCTTGAAAGAATTTTCAACCAATGTAAAGATTTCGTCCTCACTTAAATCAACGGCTTCACTCAATTGCGCAAAATTATCATTGATATAACCACCGAAATAAGCGGGATCATCTGAGTTGATGGTCGCCAACAAACCTTTTTTTAGCATGGTTTTGATAGGATGGTCTTTGAGGTCTTTGACCACTCGAAGTTTTAAATTGGATAATGGACAAACTGTTAATGCCAACCCTTGTTGAGCAATGTGTGCAGTCAGAATCTCATCATCCAGACAATGGTTACCATGATCAATGCGATCTACATGAAGCAATTCAATGGCTTGTTTGACATAATCAGCGGGTCCCTCTTCACCGGCATGAGCCACCACTTTAAAACCGTCTTGTTTGGCCTGGGCAAATACCCTTTGGTACTTCTCTGGCGGATGCCCAAGTTCAGAGGAATCTAAACCAATGCCAAATATTTTGTCTTTGTGTTTTAAGATTTCCGGATACAAATCAATCGCATCTTGTTCCGGTAAATGACGCAAAAAGCAGGCAATGATGTGAAAACTGATGCCCATTTCTTCATGCGCATCTGAAAAAGCACGGTGAAGACCGTTTATGGCTGTCTCAAAAGGAATGCCGCGATCGGTGTGTGATTGTGGGTCATAGAAAATTTCGGTATGTACCACATTATCCTGTTTGGCTTTTTCCAGATAAGCCCAGGCCAAATCATAAAAATCCTGTTCAGTTTGTAAGGCTGCACAACCCTGGTAATATATGTCCAGAAATTCCTGCAGATTATTAAAATCATATTTGGCTTTGAGTTCTTCCACAGACGCATAAGGCAAGTCTATACCATTGCGTTCGGCCAGTTTAAACATCAGTTCGGGTTCAAGGCTGCCTTCAATGTGCATATGAAGTTCTGCCTTGGGTAACATTTGTATCAATTCATTCATAACATCTGGCCTAAAAATTTACCGATGTTAAGTCCAGCCAACAACAACATCACCAACCACGTCAGTGCGGTGCCATAAAAGCGCCCGAAACTGACGCCCTTTTTTGCTACAAAGCCCATGGGATGTAGCAATCTGCCAATAACCAAAGCAATACCTAAGCCATGCAATAAATACATATTGCCATTATTGAGTTCGTAAACAGCCATCAATATCAAGCAAACAGGGATATATTCAACAGCATTTTGTTGTGCGCGGATGCGTCGGATACCGACCTCATTGCCGCCATCGCCTATTTCAACCCTTTGACTGCGACGAAACGCAACGACTTGATAACACAGCCAAAGAATAATAAGTGTAAGTAAAGAAGCATAAAAGCCGGTAATAATTAACATGATTGGTATTCCTCATTGAGTATTTTTATCGGGTTGGTGATTGAGTAGCGCCCGTTTTCGAATTTGATATGAGCTGCCGGGTATTGTGGGTCATGGGTGAAAAATAAACGCAACTTGTTTTCGATGGCGTTGTTGAGAAAAGATGATTTTTCATCAATCAATTGTTCGGGGAATCGGTCATAGCCCATGGAAATCGGGACATGAACCCAGGCTTCTCCTGGAATCAAATCACTGGCAAACAGTAAATCACCCACTTGAGCATGCATCAGTCCGGGTGTATGTCCCTGGGTATAACTGAACAAAACATCCGGCCCCAATGCTTCATGAAAATGACCACTGACCAATCGCAAGCGACCTGATTGTTCCAGTAATTCATGTAACTCAGGAATAAATGATGCGCGATCTCTTGGGTGCGGATTGATGGCACGGTTCCAATGATCTGAGCCAATTAAATATTCAGCATTGTTGAAAACCAATTCAGGAGCCTTGTTTTCTTGCCAGGAGGTCAACATGCCTCCGGCGTGATCAAAATGCAGGTGACTGAGTACCACAACGTCGATATCTTCAGGGGCAAATCCCAGTTGCTTTAACGAATCAAGCAAGACATGGCTGTCCTGATAAATACCAAATCGCTGTTTGAGTTTGGGTTCAAAAAAATTGCCTATGCCCGTTTCAAACAGCACATTTTTACCGTTCAAGTCTGTTACCAATAAACCACGACAAGCCAGTTCCATGCGGTTTTGATCATCAACATCCACCCATCGGGACCACAAAGCCTTTGGTGCATTACCAAACATCGCACCAGCGTCCAGTTTTTGGCGATTGCCTTCTATTGAATAAAATTTCATGCAAGTATTTTAGCGCAATCAGTACAGTTTGCGCATCACTACCTTAACAGAAATAAACAGTATTATTTCACCACAGCAGAACCTGTGGTGGTTCTGGGGTCACTCGCGGCAGCCACTTCGCCGGTTTGCTTGTTCCAATACGCTGCATGCATATTGCCCCAGGTGCCAGTTGAAGCTTTGACCTCATGGCCTTTGGCCTCTAATTGCTTGATGGTTTCAGGGCTTAAAGCGT
>JAUHXW010000252.1 GCA_030426705.1 Gammaproteobacteria bacterium | reverse complement strand
TGATCACCTGTGTTGATGTGGTGCAATCGCCTGATGCGGTAAATAACCGGATCACGCATGTTGATGTTACCAGATTGCATATCAATTTTAGCCCGGAGAACTTTACTGCCATCGGCAAACTCTCCCGCTTTCATGGCTCTGAATAATTGCAGGTTTTCCTCAACGCTGCGGTCACGATAAGGACTGTTGATCCCTGGTCGATTGAAATCACCCCGGTTTTCCCGGATCGCTTCAGGTGTTTGGTCATCAACGTAAGCCAGACCTTTTTCAATCAATTGCTCAGCATAACCATAAAGTTGATCAAAATAATCCGAAGCATGGAATTTGTTTTCTTGCCAGTCAAAGCCCAACCATTTGATGTCATTTTGGATGGCTTCGGCATATTCACGGCTTTCTTTTTCCGGATTGGTGTCATCAAAACGCAGATGGCATGTGCCCTGATAATCCGCAGCCACACCAAAATTTAAGCAGATGGATTTGGCATGTCCGATGTGCAAATAGCCATTGGGTTCAGGTGGAAATCGAGTCACCACTTTATTGTGCTTTTTATTGGTCAGGTCTTCATCGATGATGTTGGTGATGAAGTTTTCAGTTACGTTTTTTTCAGCCATGAATTTTTCGTTTTGTAATGCGTTAAAAAGTGTGTATTTTGACAGCAAAGACAATAAAAATCGACCATCAAATCTGACTTTACGCTAATATATCGATCACAATTAAAAAAAAGAGGTTATTTAATGAAATTCAAATCAATGCTGTGTGTCAGCAGTTGCTTGTTTTTCGGGTTGGCCAATGCCGAAAAACCGGAAAACACCAGTCAAGCAGACGCAGTCCCTTTAGTTCCTCAAGTCAGATCAGCAGTCAAGTTTGATGTGTCCTTACCCATGCATATGATGATTCCTAAACCCATTGTGGCCAAAGACAAGCGAGGTGGTTCAATCATCGACCCAGGCCCAGTCAGCAATGACAGCGACCAAGGTTATGTACAAGACGGTGCTTTACAAAGTGTTATGGGAGGACTGCCTGGGCCTATAAAACAAAATGATTTTTTTGCGCTGGATAATATCTCCGGCGTTTCACCTCCGGACCCTGCCGGTGATGTGGGTCCCAATCACTATGTGGCCATGACTAATTTGTCTTATGCTGTGTTAGACAAGTCAGGCACTTTGTTGTATGGCCCTGCTGCCAATAATACGGTTTGGACCGGATTCGGTGGCGCCTGTGAAAATGAAAACTCAGGTGACCCTATAGTGTTATACGACCAAATTTCAGATCGTTGGTTGTTGTCACAATTTACCTCAGCTGGACCAGATTATTACAACTGTGTGGCATTATCTACCACACCTGACCCAACAGGTACATATTACCGTTGGGCCATCAGAAACAATGGCAGTGGTTCAGATTTATTCCCAGACTACCCGAAATACGGCGTTTGGAGTGATGGCTTTTACATTTCCACCAGAGATTTTGACAGTGGTTATGCCGGGGTTGGTGTTTACGCACTTAAGAGAGATGACATCGTAGGCGGTAATCCCAATCCAACCATCATTTATTTCTTTGTTGACCGCTCAACTGATCCTTGGCAAGTAGGTGATGGTTTATTACCTGCAGATATTGATGGTTCCACTTTACCACCAGCGGGTTCGCCACAATATTTTGTGGGTTCTATGGATGATGGGGGCCCTTATGGTGCAGCTCAGGACGGACTAACTTTTTGGGAGTTTGATGCGGATTTTGACACACCAGCCAACTCTACATTCACCAGAACTGCCATCATTCCAATTGCTTCATACGATACGCAATATCCGTGTACCAGTGGCAGAAACTGTATTCCACAAGCCGGGACATCGAATGGTATCGATATTCAGTCATATCGCCAAAGGCCTTTACACCGTTTGGCTTATCGAAATTTCGGCACCCATGAATCTTTGGTGACCAATCAATCTGTAGAAGCCTCAGCTGCTTTGGGTGGTATACGATGGTGGGAAATCAGAGATCCTGATAATTCACCCACTTTACACCAAGAAGGCACATATGCACCTGGAGTTAACGATGGCATTCATCGTTGGATGGGTTCTATTGCTATGGATCAGGAAGGTAATATGGGTCTGGCTTACAGTGCTTCCAGCAGCAGCATGAACCCTGCCATCCGCTTTACCGGTAGATTGGCAACCGATCCTCTGGGTGCTATGGACAGAACCGAAGGCAGTATTATTGACGGCACTGGCAGTCAAACCGGCAGCCAACGTTGGGGTGACTATACCTCAACCAATGTTGACCCGGTAGATGACTGTACTTTCTGGCACGTCAATGAATACTATGACTCCGATGGCGGAGATTGGCAGATTCGTGTGGGATCATTTAAATTCGATGAATGTGGTGACCCAGGTTTTACGCTAAGTTCACCTGATTCGGAAATGGCTATTTGTGCGGGTGATGATGTCAGTTATGACATTAATGTAGGCTCTATTGGTCAATATGATGGCGTAGTCACTTTGACTAATACCGGTGAACCAGCTGGTACTGTGGCATCTTTTACAACCAATCCTATTCCATCTCTCCCTGGCAGCACAGTTTTCAGCATCACCAACACTGGTTTGGTAACCAGTGGTCCATACACCATCAATGTTGCTGGAACATCGCCTACTGTAGACCCCAAAGACATCGATTTGATGTTACAAGTGTATGATGCTGTTCCCAGTACTCCAACATTGGTTTCGCCAGCTGATGGCGCCATGAACCAGGATACCCAGCCCAGTTTAAACTGGACGGGTTCAGATACCATTGAGTACACCGTTGAAGTGGCCACAGATATGGCTTTCAGCAATATTGTGTTTTCAGGTAATACCACCGGTAATACCATTGCTCCAACTACCGATTTGGATACCAGTACCACATTCTATTGGCGCGTTATAGCCAATAATTCTTGTGGTGACAGTATGTATTCTCAAGTTTTCTCATTCACAACATTAGCAGCTCCAGGAGATTGTTCAATTGGCCAAGTACCTAATGTGCTTTATGAATATGACTTTGAAAGTGGCTTGAATGGCTGGAGCAGTGACAGCAATTTACAACCACCTGGTTCCGATGTTTGGACAGAATCCGGCGTGCGAACTCATTCTGGGGTTGCATCAATGCTCGCAGTTAATGTCAGCAA
This sequence comes from Gammaproteobacteria bacterium, assembly GCA_030426705.1. Taxonomy (GTDB): domain Bacteria; phylum Pseudomonadota; class Gammaproteobacteria; order Xanthomonadales; family Marinicellaceae; genus Marinicella. The sequence continues at coordinate 1,286 of JAUHXW010000252.1, read as the reverse complement.
TGTCAGTGATCAAATTTTAACTTCTCCACCAGTTGCTATCCCTTCAGGTCAACAGCCTGTATCTCTGAGTTTTTGGAATCATCAAACATTGGAAGATCGCACCAGTGGTTGTTACGATGGTGGTATTCTTGAAATATCCACTGATAATGGGGTAAATTTCACACAAATTGATACCAGCAATATGTTGACTGACCCCTATGATGGTCCGGTAGATGATGGCTACAGTAACCCCTTGGCGAATTTAGATGCCTGGTGTGGAGATCCTCAAGATTGGTTAAACTCTGTTGTTGATTTAGCTGATTATGAAGGTGAAACTGCGATTTTCCGTTTCAGACTAGGCACAGACTCTTTAGTTTCAAGAGAGGGTTGGTACATTGATGACGTGAAAGTTCAAAGCTGTTTGCCTGATGGGCCAACCTATTCTGTAGGTGGCATGGTAACCGGTCTGGAAGTTGGTAACAGTGTTACTTTGCAGAATAACAATGGGGACGATTTAACAGTTAATGGGGATGGTTCATTTACCTTTGTAACAGAACTGGCAGATGGTTTTAATTATAACGTCACAGTTTCAACGCAACCCACCTCACCCAATCAAACGTGTACCGTTACCAATGAAATGGGTACAATCAGCAGTGCTGATGTGACTGATGTTACGGTGACTTGTGTGATTAATACGCATACTGTGGGCGGTACTGTTACAGGCCTTGAAGCGGGTAACAGTGTCTCATTACAGAATAATTCAGGTGATGATTTGACCATCAATGCAGACGGTTCATTTACCTTTGCTACGGCATTAGATGATGGTTCAAATTACACAGTGACTGTATTGACACAACCTACTCAACCTGATCAGGTTTGTTCAATTACCAACGACACAGGTATGATCTCTGGTGCTGATGTAACTGATGTTGCTGTAGATTGTGTGACCACCTGTGATCCAATCCCGCCTGTGGGTGACCCAGATGTTATCTGGTTCAATGGATTCCAGTGTGTGCAGACCATTGCACCATAGTATATTCTTTAAATAGACATAAAAAAACCCGGCAATTGTCGGGTTTTTTATGATGTTTTGGCTTGATTAAACAGTAAAAAGTGACATGTCATCCACCCTCAGTGCTGTTAATTGCCCACCCCATACTTTACCACTATCCAGGCATGTGACATATTCATCGTGGTAATAGCCCAAAGCTGACCAATGCCCAAAAATGATGTGTTTTTCCAGATTTTTAATGGCAGGGAAAGCGAACCAGGGTTGTAAAGTCTTTATTTTAGGAATTTTTCTGTTT
>JAUHXW010000251.1 GCA_030426705.1 Gammaproteobacteria bacterium | reverse complement strand
GGTTATAAGCTTCTTTGTCCAGCGGCGTGCCGGGTTCCACATAACTGGAAACATCCGCAATCGCCACCAACAATCGATAGCCCTGAGGTGTAGGTTCAGCATACACCGCATCATCAAAATCCCGCGCATCGGCGCCATCAATGGTGACTAAGGGCAAATGTCTTATGTCCTTGTGCTTGCCTAAACGGTTTTCATCCACTTGTTTGGGGATTTTATCGCGGTATTGTTCCACCGCTTCTGGCCACTCATGCGGCAATCCCTCGCTGACAATGGTTAGTTGCATTGACAACTCATGGTTCAACTGTTGTCCCAAGATGGCAATCACTTCACCATAAGCCGGACGGTGTTTTTCCGGGTATTTTTTGATGCTTACCGTGACATAATCATTGTGTTTGGCTGTACCCATGGCTTCTCTGGAAATCATGATGTCGCCCAATTTGCTGTTGTCAGCTTTGAGATAAGCCAAACCTTCCTCATCCACCAGACGACCAGCGACTGTGGCGTGTGCCCGTTGTAAAACTTCCACGATAAAGGCATCGGTTTTGCCATTGCCTTTGAATGCTGGCTGTACATCGGCCAAAACCACATCGCCATCCATCACCCGACGCATTTGTTTGGGTGTGATGAACGCATCTTCTTCCAGTTCATCAGAAATCAAAAAGCCAAAACCATCAGGATGGGCACTCACCCGACCTTGAATCAAGGCCAGTTTGGTGCGCACACCATAGCCGCCACGCCGGTTGACCAACAACTGACCATCTCTGACCATACTGCGCAATCGAATGCGTAAGCCTTCAAATTGTTCATCATTTTGGATACCAATTTTTAAAGCGATACTTTCCAGTTTGAGCAACTTGTTTTCCTTCTCAAGAAATTGAATCAGAGCGATGCGGCTGGGGATGGGGTTGTCGTATTGTTTGACCTGTTCGGCAAATTCCGGATCAGGAATATTAAATGGATTTTTCATGGCGGCATTATAACATTGTGTCATGCGGCTGTTGCACAGAAGATATTGGTGTTAAAATAATGCAAATCCCATATTTTTATCACCATGATTAAAGCCGAAGTTGTTGAAGACATTGTCAACAAAGTTGAACAATTTATACCCGAAGATTTAAAAACCATGCGCCAGGATTTCAAGAAGAACATGAAATCCATTCTGACTGCCAGTTTGCAAAAAGCCGACTTGGTTACCCGTGAAGAATTCGAAGTGCAAAAAGCCGTATTAGCCAAAACCCGAGCCAAACTGGAAGCATTAGAACAACAACTGGCTGACCTTAACAAATAACCCACCAGAGTTTCTCCATGAAAAAAATCATTCTCCTGGCCTTGATTTGGTCACAAATGACATCCGCCATTAACAATCAACCTATGGACAAAAGCCATGAGGTCAAATTACCGGTTATCGTTCGGATTTATTTCGATGAACCCAAACAAATCAGTGCCATAGACCGTTATGCGGATGTCTGGGATGTCAACAAATCGCAAAAGTTTGCCACCGTGCAAATCCATGACCAACTAACCTATCAAAAACTAATCAACAGTGGATTAAAGATTCATGTTGACACTCAACTTATGGGTCAATATGCCAATCATCTGGAAAAAAGCAACCATGCAGTTCAAGGCTCCGGAATTCCAGGCTATGCCTGCTATTCAACGGTCGAAGAAACCTTTGCCAGAATGGATCAGATGGCGTTGAATTATCCCGACTTGGCGGACATTGTTGATATCGGTGACAGTTGGGAAAAAACCATCAATGCCAACAATGGTCATGACATCAGGATTTTGAAATTGACCAATCAAAACATCACAGGTGACAAGCCTATTTTGTTTTTGGCCTCAGCGATTCATGCCAGAGAATACACCACAGCTGAACTCAATACCCGCTTTGCTGAATACCTTTTGAGCCATTATGGCACCGATGCTGATGTGACCTGGATTTTGGACCACCATGAAATTCATCTGTCATTGCAAACCAATCCGGACGGCAGGAAGCAAGCAGAAACCGGCGAACTGTGGCGCAAAAACACCAATGAGGCTTATTGTTCACCGGGCAGCTCCAGCCGCGGCGCTGATTTGAATCGCAACTATTCGTTTGAATGGGCATCCGGTACCAATGAATGCAGTGACACGTTTGGCGGTGCATCACCCGAGTCTGAACCCGAACTGAGCGCACAAATGGCTTACATTCGCGATCATTTTGATGACAATCGTGGTGCTGGTATCAATGATGCTGTCCCGGATGACACCGCTGGTATTTTTGTCGATATCCACAGTTACAGCCAGTTGGTGTTATTCCCTTGGGGTTATGCTTATGATGATTCGCCCAACCATAACCAGTTCAATGCCCTGGCTAAACGCACCGCTTATTTCAATAATTACACACCAGAACCTGCCAGTGATTTATACCCTGTCAATGGTTCATCTATAGATACCACCTACGGTGAACTGGGAATTGCATCACTGGTGTTCGAACTGGGAACCTCATTTTTCCAAGACTGTGCTGTTTTTGAATCCACGGTATTTCCAGATAACTTAAAAGCCTTGCTGTATCTGGCACGGGTGGCTCAGGCACCTTATAAACAGCCGTTAGGTCCAGACGTTGAAAACTTCACCATCATTCCCAATGTCATCACAGTCGGTACACCCATTAAAATTTCAGGCGTAGCCAATGATGACTTATACAGCCCAATTAATGGCGCAATCAGCACCGAAGCGATTACCTCGGTCAAAGCCTACATCAATGAATTACCCATCAACTCAAACAGTGGTCAAAACCTGACTGCTACAGATGGAAATTTTGATCAAGTACAAGAAGCTTTTGTAGGCGATGTGGATACCAACGGCTTGGCCACCGGCAAACACCTGGTTTATTTGCAAGCCAGCGACGCCATCAGAGGAGGCGCAACCTACGCCAAATTCATCGAAGTGGTCGAACCCAACGAAGTGGCACAACTTTCCGGAAAAGTACTGGATGGCGCAACAGGTGATCCTGTTGTAGGTGCATTGTTGACCATAAACCAGTCTCAAACTTTCTCCATAAACGACGGCTCATACAATCAAATGGTTCAACCTGGCACCGTTGATTTAACCGTAACCGCTGATGGTTATGGTCCAACAACAGTTTCAGCCATAAAACTGACCGCCGGCGATACCACCAACCAGGATGTGATTTTGCACCCTTTTTGCAGTATTTATAGCGATGATGTTGAAAACGGTAATCAAGGTTGGACCACCGATACACCCTGGGCCATTTCAACCAACCAAAGTGCCAGTCCAACTCATGGTTGGGTCGATAGCCCCAATGGCGATTATGCCAATAACATCAACATCAGTCTGACTTCACCTGCCATCAACGTTACCGACACCAGTTCAGTTGAAGTTAATTATATGAGTTATTGTGACACTGAAGCCGGCTATGATTATGGCTATTTTGAAGTTCAATTTGACAACGGCTCATGGCAACAAGTTAAACGATGTGACAACCAGGCCAAATGGGCAGCAGAATCACATCAGGTTAATGTGCCAGCCAATGCCAATGAACTGAAATTAAGATTCCGACTTGATTCTGATGGCTATATTACCGAGGACGGTTGGGCCATCGATGATGTCAATGTAAAAGCTTCAGGTGCTGTTTGTGGCACTTTTGATTTTGACTTGATTTTTGAAGATAATTTTGAAAATTGATTAAATAGTGGTTATATAGGCCTACTTCGAGTAAAGTACGCCCCCTTTCGGTCTATTGGCTGGAAATTGATTATTGAGGATTACCTCATAAGCGTGCGCGAAACAGTTTTCTAAACTCTGCTATTTGTCGCACACCCACAGTGCAAGCAAACATTATTGCTACCAAATAACAGAGAAAACAATGAAATTCACCGAACTCGGTCTTTCGGAGCCGCTACAACGCGCGGTTGCCGACCAAGGCTACGACACGCCCTCACCCATTCAGGCACAAGCCATTCCAGCTGTGTTATCAGGCAAAGACGTGATGGCAGCTGCCCAAACCGGCACCGGCAAAACAGCCGGCTTTACCCTGCCTTTACTGGAACGTTTGAGCAACAGCAAACCTGTCAATTTCAACAGCTGCAAGGCGTTGATACTGACCCCAACGCGTGAACTGGCTGCACAAGTGGAAGCCAGTGTCAAAACCTACAGCAAGCATTTGAAGATGCGCTCAACCGTGGTTTTTGGCGGCGTTAAAATCAACCCACAAATGCAAAGACTGCGCCGTGGTGTTGATGTGTTGGTAGCCACCCCGGGCAGATTGTTGGATTTATACAGTCAAAACGCCATCAGGTTTGATGGTTTGGAGGTGCTGATTTTAGACGAAGCTGATCGCATGCTGGACATGGGCTTTATCCATGACATTAAACGCATCATTAAATTGTTGCCCAAAAAGCGGCAAAACCTGATGTTTTCTGCCACTTTTTCAAGGGATATCAAACAA
>JAUHXW010000250.1 GCA_030426705.1 Gammaproteobacteria bacterium | reverse complement strand
TAAGTTGTATGAAGACACCATTGCAGCCTTTGCGGCATCTGAAAACCAGGACAATCCTTCGGTATTGAGCACCCAACACAATATGGCCATTGCTTACACCAAAAAGGATAACTACCAAAAAGCCGCTGAAATTTATAATGAATTGTTACCCAAATGCTTTGCCCAGTTAGGTGAAAAATTCCATCATTGTTTGATATTTGCCAACACCATGGGCGAAGTGGAAATGAAGTTGGGGAATCTGGATCAGGCACAATATTGGTTGGATTATTCCACACCTGGTTTGATTGAGACTTTTGGGGCTGAACATCCCAGAGTCAAAGCTGCGGAAAGAAGACAACAACAATTAAACGAAAAAAAGGCCGACTCCAATTAATAGACGCCGGCCTCAGGGCTGTTGTGAATGAACCTTCCCCGAAAAAACCCTGGATGGGCTTTTTCAGGGATGACAAACTACTGACAATTACTGTCTTTAACTCGGGCCAATTGACTCAACACAATTGAACCTGAACCATAGTTGGCATCAGCCATTTGATAATCCATTGAAGCATCACCACATTGACCATCCCAATCAAGACTCAATGAACCCACCACAGTAAAGCTGGCTGAACTGCTGAACAATTGCGCTGATCCATACTGTCGCAATTCACTGATGTTAATCGTGCTGCCTGAGACTGAGCCTTGCCCAGTGAAAATAATGGCGTTACCTGCTGTGTCATAGGTGTACCAGTAAACCGACGCGGTTTGGTTACTGTCAGGTCCGTGGGTGTAAATACTGAAACCTTCACCTGAACGCTGTGGATTGAACCAGGAACCTGAAACACCATTTTCAAGAACCTTGTTACTGGTGTCACAACCCAAGTCACTGATGCCTATGCTTTTGTCCAGGCTGAATTGTTGTGCAGCTTGGTTACCCAATTGCAGCTCAAAGGTAGCTGACTCACAGCTGTGCAGGTTGAAGCTGGCTTGTCCTGCTGTCGAAATATTCAAATCATTGGATGAAAAGTTAGCACCAAAATTGGGGCCATCCGTGGCCAACACCTCGTTAAAGGTGATGCTATCATCATTGATTTGGCCCACAGAGAAGTACCAGCTGCTGCCATTGGCATTTGCATAATTGAGGTACATCAATGCAGTTTGATCGTCGAGTATTTCTAGGTTAACAGATTGACCAGATACGCCTGCTACTTGCCAAACACCTGAACTTTTCTGGTTGATATCAGCGGTAGGTGTAACAACCGCTCCGCCTTCTCTGCTGAAATGCCAAAAGTTGGTGATGCCGCCTTGTAAGTTACGACCTGAAGGTTCATTCACCAACAAATCGGTGTCATTGAATATCAAGTTGGCTCCAAACTGATCAGCAGCTTCATTTTGATTCGGAGATTCGATTTTTTGTTGTTCTATATAATCACCACTGCCTTCGCGAGTGAAGTGATAAGCAGCACCGACGGTTTGAACCTGATTGGTTCCTGCAGTGGCGCCGACCACCAAATCATCTTCATCCAAACGAACGGTCAAACCAAACTGGTCATTCATCGCCTTGTCAGAAGCTTCGATAAATTGGATTTCCTGCCAGCCTGACTGGGTTTTTTCATAAACCACAACGGCACCAGTTCCACCGGCGTTGACACTGCCAGCGACCATGGTGTCCTGATAAATTTCAATTTGATTGCCCAGGTTTTTACTGCGTGAATCATTGATGGTTTGCACCAATTCCCAGGAACCGCCTTGCTCCTCATAAACGTAGATTCTACCGGCCGCACCGATGGTTTGTTCACCCCAGGCTCCCACCACAATTTGGCCATTTTCAGTGTCAAAGTCCTGACCAAACAGATGAAAATTCTCTTCCAGTTTTTGCTGTTGCACAAAACCAGAACCTGAGTCTCTGAATACATAAACACCGGTACTGACAGGGAAAGCCACGCCAAAAATGCTGTCGTATTCATGCGCATGCACCAACAACAAATCATCTTCCATCACCATTTGAAAACCCATGCCTTTACCACTGCCCAAATCGTCAGCAATTAAGGTTTCCTGTAACTGCCATTCGCCATTGACCATTGTGGTGATAAAGACCCTGGAATCCGCATCAGTGGCGCCACCTGGTAAGTTTGAACCCGCTCGGGCGCCAGCTGGCATACCGATGGCCAGTCTTCCCCCATCATAAGCCAAACCATAGCCAAAGCCATCACCCGGGACACAATCACCCACCAGGTCAGCGGCATTGATCCGATTGATTTCTTCGAATTCCGCACCATTCTTTTGATAAGTAATCACCTCACCACATTCGGTTGGCGGACCACCCTGTACATAAGTTCTCGGCCAACTGACAATCAAATGATCCTCGGTGAACAACATATTGATGCCAAAGTCAGACTGTTCAGAACCTTCAGCAGCCATATCGACCACCTGTTCCCACTGTGCGTTACTACCCATGCTATAAACCATCAGCATCCAAAAATATTTTCTCATCACCCTTTCTCAGTTAAAAAGAACCCATCATAATGATTCCCCAAAAAAGCAAAACCCCCAGATCTGGGGGTGGGCTGATCATTTTGTTTATTTATTCATATGGATTGAGCGAGGTTTGATTCGTAGTAATTGCCAGCGACTGGAATTAAGGTGACTGTCTTAATTTTATAACGAAACCTTAAGCTAATTCTTTAAACTATAATTAATTTACACAGGCATATAAGGCCCTTTATTTCCTCTAAAAATATGAATTATGCTATTGCGTCAGAACTTGTAATTTTTTTAGCCAACCTGTTCCTTATTAACTCTTCACATCTCACTGCATGTTCTGGGAATTTAGATTTTACATTGCTCAAAACCCTAACCATTTTGATTGCATCTTTAAATGGATAACATTCTGTGTGTAATGACACCCAGATTTTATCTGAATTATCTCCCATCAACCATTTTTCAAGTGTAATTTGAGCTGTAGTCCCATTATCATTACCACACCATGCAGCTATATCCAAAACATCAACAATTTTCTGGAGGTCTCTGCTATCAGAGCGCTCAAACAGCACTTCTGTAAGATCTTCAGTTTCCAAAAGTTGAAAGGCTTGTTCAATTAAATTTACAATTTCTTGTGATGGATAGTTCTCTTTATCACCTAAATCACACAAAAGTATTTTTTCTATTGTTTCCACAGTTCACTGATATTTATTGTTCTGGTGTCGTTCCCCAACCATCGAACTCACAGTCGTGTTTAAAACCAATTTCACACATATCCTTTGTCCATTCAGTTACTGTATTGTTCGACATATCCATGGGCTGGGTCCAGCCATTGATGACATACACCTTGCGGCTATGGGCAGACCGTTCGGCCACGCCCTCATAACCTCTCGAGGCCAGTTCAGTTGCCAAGGCTTGTGCTTTCTCTGGGGTGTTGGTATAAAAGAAGTACTCCAGTTTCAGCTCTCTGGACTCATCAATATCCAGTTGTGCCAATTGTTCCAGAGTTAATGGCGTCATTTCGACTTGTGTCTTCAGGTTGCTTTCAAACTCCTTTTCATCGACAAATTTCCCAGGCTTTTTAAAAAATCCAAACATAACAATCCTTTTAAGTTTTAATCACCAACATTTTAAACCATATTTTGACTAACATGAAACGTAAGAACAGCTGTTTTGAATCCACAAGAATCCGTTAGAGTAGTAGGGTGGTCTTCGCCCACCACACTTTTTAAATCTTGAATACTTCCTGCCAAAATTTGATTCATATTAAAAATTCTTCTTGATGGGCATAGCCCATCCTACCCAACTTTAAAATGATGTATGGTTTTCCATATTTGTTCAATTTCATTTAAATCTTTAACAGCATCAAAATATAGGGTTATATGCAGTTCTTGATGAGCGACTAAGGCAAACAAATACACCGCATATTGTTCTTGTCCATTGATCACTTCTTTTAAACTGTACCTGATTTTATATAGCTCGCCTGCTTGTGTTTCCAAGTAATCAGACTTATTGGGGGATGCGGTTGTTTTGATGTTGTTGACCCTTTCTTCAATGCTGACATTGTTCGTGTCATAAGAATTCAACCAGATTGTTAAACCCGGGCGCCAAATCACCAAACTACCCTGGTCAATGCGTTTTAGCATCCGACTGTTGATATTAAACCCCCAGTTATTGCCGATTTCAATGGCTCCTGGGTCAACTGGGCTGAGGAAGATCACATCTGGTCCTTTGACCTCTTTTGTTATGACCTCTAATCTACCGTGACTGTTTCTGGCTATTTCCGTACCTGGTGGATAGGTCAAAAACCTAATTATTTCAGGGTCATAATTTGCTACCTCATTGACGCCGAATAATGATATGTTGTTTGAGTCATTCATATATTCTTGTGTCTCACCGCCACCATAAAAAATCCAACCACTGTCTCCCTCACGATCAGTTTGCTGTCTTGCCATATAATCGACTCTTTTACCTTCAACAGCAATCATATCGGTCAC
>JAUHXW010000249.1 GCA_030426705.1 Gammaproteobacteria bacterium | reverse complement strand
TTACTCACGATTGCATCCAGTGAGGTTCAAGAAGTCAAAGATTTACCAGAAAATCCCAGAATGGCTAATTTCACATGGTCACACGATGAAACCAAAGTGGCTTTTACCCAAACCAATTCTTCTGGTGTTGAGTTGTGGTATGCAGATTTGGCCAATCTACAGGCCCACCGTTTAACTGACCCAGTGCTGAATGCCAATATGGGCTCTGTGGCCAGTTGGTTCAAGGATGACAAATCCCTGCTGGTTAAATTCTTACCACAAAATCGAAAAGCTTTGATTGACCCGGATAACGCGGTACCTACTGGGCCCACCGTTTCAAACAGCGACGGTTCAAAAGCGCAAAACCGCACTTATCAGGATCTGTTAAAAAATGCCAATGATGAGGCCAACTTTGAAACTTTGGCACATTCTGAACTGGTTGAAGTTAATTTGAAAGGCAAAACCAAAAGCTGGCAACCTTCAGCCATGTTCACCAGTATCGATTTTTCTCCCAATGGAAAATACATTGCTGTGACTCAGGTTAAAAGACCTTTTTCCTACTTGGTGCCTTACAGCCGCTTCCCCCAACAGACTGACATTTTCAACAGCAAGGGCAAATTGGTGAAAAACTTTAATAACGTGCCGTTGACTGAGGAAATCCCAAAAGGTTTTATGGCCACTCGCACCGGAAAACGGTCATTACAGTGGCGAGACGACCAGGGAGCAACCATGGTTTGGGCCGAAGCACTGGATGGCGGCGATCCGGAAAACCAGGTTGACTACCGAGATGAAGTGTTTCAGGTAGCCGCTCCATTTGATGGACAACCTGAATCGTTATTCAAGACCAAAGACCGTTTCTTCCAAATACTGTGGGGCGATAACAACCATGCGGTTTTTTATGATTATTGGTGGAATACCAGAACCGTCAGAACCAGTTTGTTTGATCCTGCAAATTTAGATAGCGAACCCATGGTTTTGAATGAACGAAATTACCAGGATGTCTACAACGACCCAGGCCAATTTGTCACCAAACAAAATAAGCTGGGCCGCGATGTCTTGCAAATAAACAACGGAAGCACTTATTTAATGGGTGATGGTTATACCGATGAAGGGCAGTTTCCTTTTATTGATCAATTTAATTTCAACACCAAACAAACCAACCGGGTATACCAATCCACCTACACCGACAAGATCGAAGATTTGAATCAGGCCATTGATCTTGATAATGGTTTGGTCTTGGTCAGAATCGAATCACCCACAGAATACCCCAACTATTACATCCGCGACTTTAAAAATGACACTTTAAAACAGGTTACGGATTTCAAAAATCCATTCGCCTCAATCAAAGACATCCATAAAGAAGTCATAAAATATCCCCGGGCCGATGGTTTGGAATTATCTGGCACTTTATACCTGCCTGCGGACTATGATTTTGAGAACAAACCCAAACTGCCTCTGATTATGTGGGCCTATCCAACTGAATTTAAGGACAAAAACAGTGCCTCACAAAACACCAACAACCCCAATGAATTTACCTACCCTTATTATGGTTCAATGATTTATTGGGTGACCCAAGGTTATGCCATTTTGGATGATGCTTCTTTCCCGATTGTAGGTGAAGGTGAAGCAGAACCCAATGACAGTTTTCGTGAACAGTTGGTCGCTAATGGGCGTGCTGCCATTGATGCACTGGATGAGATGGGCTACATTGACCGCAAACGTGTGGGTGTCGCCGGCCATTCCTACGGTGCATTTATGACGGCTAACTTATTGAGTCATTCTGATGACTATGCAGCAGGTATCGCCAGAAGTGGAGCATATAACCGCACCTTAACACCTTTTGGTTTTCAAGCCGAAGAACGCAGTTATTGGGAAGCACCTGAGGTTTATTACACCATGTCACCCTTTATGCATGCCGATAAGATGAAACATCCCCTGTTGTTGATTCATGGCGAAGACGACAACAATTCAGGCACTTATCCTTTACAAACCGAGCGTTATTTCAATGCACTGAAAGGGTTAGGTGCTACCGCCCGAATGGTGATGTTACCTAAAGAATCTCACGGCTACCGTGCCAAAGAATCGGTGTTGCACGTGATTTGGGAGCAACATGAGTGGCTAGAAAAGTACGTTAAGAACAAGTAGTCGAACCTGTAGAAAACACATAACTAGGAATATCTTTTCTGTTCGACGATGTGGCACATGGAGGTGCCGCCTTGAGCCGTCAGGCTCAAATGAGGTCAAAAAACATCAGTTCAATCACATTTTAACGGTAAAGTGTTTTTTTACCGATCCTGAAAAAGGCCAGGACGGGCTTTTTCAGGGCCAACTAAACAATAAAACTTGTAATTCTGTCCGGCCAACTCAATAATACGCGCAGAGTTGGTCGGGCAATCGCGGACTGCGTTCAGTTCGAGGAAAGTCCGGGCTCCGCAGGGTAAGGTGCCGGATAACGTCCGGGGGGCGCGAGCCTACGGCCAGTGCAACAGAAAAGATACCGCCCCTTTAGGGGTAAGGGTGAAATGGTGCGGTAAGAGCGCACCGCGACTTTGGTAACAAAGGCGGCATGGTAAACCCCACCTGGAGCAAGATCAAATAGGAAAACTATAGGTGTGTACCCGCACTGTTTTCGGGTAGATTGCTTGAGGCTGGCAGCGATGTCAGACCCAGATGAATGATTGCCACGTGTAAACGTACAGAACCCGGCTTATAGACCAACTCTTTTATTCAATTTTTGCGTAGAATGGGCTTAGCCCATCAGATAACTCCTGAATTTACCCCACATCTCTAAATCAAACCACCGTAGGATGGGCTACGCCCATTAAAAAAACATTGTTTCCAGAGTGGGTTTGTGATGGGCAGAGCCCATCCTACCTGGCTACCTAGCTTTTTTCATTGACATTATTTTTGATTTGAGTTCATCAATAGTTAAGCCGTTCCCATTTTGAAGAACATTATCATACTTGCTATTTGAATTTACCAAAATACTATTGTTATATACCCGATAAGCAGTAACGGAGTTTGCTGTCGAACGAAAGACATCATTTAATTCATCATAATTTAATAACATTAAAACCTTATTCTCTTTAGCGAAATGAAAATTACTGCTTAGACTCACACATTCTCCATTATCAGAACATCCACCTAGAACTTTAATCTTTATGATTTTATTCGTAAATAAACCACTTAGCACTTCATCTATTTCTATAGTATATGTTGTATAAATTGATGTTACTTCTTTAAGCGCTTCTGAAACGACTCCATTACTCATTGTTAAATCATCAAATAATAGAGTTTCTTCAAACATTTCAATATCAGATACTTTCCCAATAATAATCAAGTCAGCTTTTTCTATATACTTTTCAATCGGTTTTTCTACTATCACTGAAGCATCAAGTGGAATTACATTTAATATCAATAGAAGATAAAAATAAGTTTTCAAGGCTTGACCTTTTGAAATCAAATTATCATTTTAACAAAATTGCTTTGAAATATTTAAAATGTATATAAATCAAGAAAAAGCTTTAGGGATTTTACAAAACCTCTAAAAAGATTCTTTTTGACTTTATAATACCCCCTTGCTTCAATAAAACCTAATCTGTGACAACTGTTGAACAACAAAGCGGTGATATTTTGTGGTTGGATGACAACCACGGTTCGGTAGCGCATGATGAAAAAACCATTGAGGTTTTAAAAACCTTGCATGCTGATGATGAAATCATTCAGGTGTATCAATGGTTTGCGGACATCAGGGCGGAACGTCACAGCTTGGAGGATTTGGCAGAACAAATCACCGACAAACAAAAGGCCACACTGGAAGATTTGATCAAGATTCACCAGGCCGATTGGTTACTGAAACCCAAGTCCAACAATGCCGAAGGACTAAGGCGTTTGTTGTTTGCCATGATTAATGATGTGCGTTTGGTGCTGATTTTATTGGCTGAGCAATTGGTGTTGATGCGTGCGGCGGTGGACTTTGATGAAGCCATGCAGCAGCAATTGGCCACTTCAACCATGACCTACCATGCAGCGCTGGCCAACCGTTTGGGTGTATGGCAAATCAAGTGGGAACTGGAAGACCTGTCATTCCGTTTTTTACAACCCGAACAATACAAGACCATTGCCAAAAAACTGGCGGAAAAGCGAAACGACCGGGAACAGTTCATTCAATTGTGTTCCAAACAACTGACCGAAGCATTGGCCAATAACAACATCAACGCAGACATCGCTGGCCGGCCCAAACACATCTACAGCATTTATAAAAAAATGCAGAAGAAAAAACTGGAGTTTGAAGGTCTGTTTGATATTCGTGCCATTCGGGTGTTGGTGGACTCAGTGGCCGATTGTTATGCCACGTTGGGCATTGTTCACGCCACCTGGTCACACATTCCCAAGGAATTCGATGACTACATCGCCCAACCCAAAGGCAACAATTATCAATCTTTACACACCGTGGTGGTGGTTGATGGTAAAACCCT
>JAUHXW010000248.1 GCA_030426705.1 Gammaproteobacteria bacterium | reverse complement strand
AAATGCCAGCAAGAAAACGACTCATGGTAGCCCCGGAAATGGCCACCAGATAAGTGATTAAAATGGCTTGCGGGATGACTGTTCTTTTGGCAACAGCCAGGCTCATGATAACGCTTGAATTGAGCCCGAGAGCGCCAACGGTAACCAGATGGAAACTTGTGATATTGACTTGTTGTTGAATCACATCGATTGCGAACACCAATTGTGCCACAGCCAACCAAAAATAACCCAAGAGCAAGCCGGTCAATGCATAATCTTTTGAGAGGATACCCTGTGGTTGCCAGCGAATCACTCGAATACAAATGATAATGGCCAACAAAAAATAATTAATGATTAACAACCAACGATAAAAATAAATGTCACTGACAGTTGTGCTGACCCTTAAAATGATTGACAAGAGAAACAATCCCATGGTCCACCCTTCCAACAAAGGCTGTACCCGGCTTTGCATTGGTAATTGACTGGCTCTTTTGGTTTTGCTTAGCAGCGGTACAATCATCCTGCCCGCCATAAAAAACATCAACAAAGCCAGTAATTGAATAAAAACAAATACCCAATCATGGCTTTCACTCTGGCTATACAAGAAAAGAATTAGCAGTGGAAAACATAACAACACCCCCAGCACTGGTGACATCAGCCAGTTTCTTATTTTTTTTGAAGACCAAAACCTGGGCGCAATGAGGATGGCCAGATGCACACCATAGATACCATATAGCCAGTTACTTAAAGTGGTCTGGTCGCTCAATATTTCTACCAATCGGGTGCTGCACCACAATAGCACCAGCCACCACACTTCGTAAGCAGGCCGTTTACCAGCCAGGTAACCGGTAATCAATGCACTGGTAAAACCAATCAGCAGACCACGACCATGTTCAGACAAGTTGATATTGAAGAAAGCAGTCGTTTGCAGTGAACACAAAAACAACAAGGGAGCGACAGCAGCCCAAAGTGATGCCAGTGAAAAAAATAGCCGCTTGGTATTAAACAAGCGATGGATTGGATTTTGTCTTTGCTCGACCATAACAGTTTGTCGTTATATGATGGGTAATCATGTGCTCATATAACAGCGTGTTTACAATTTTAAGGATTTGGTAATTGTTAGCTTGATTGTTTTTAAATCCTCTTTGCTAAAGTCCACATGATACCTTTTTTTTACTTTAAAATCTGTCAGGGTAAAATGCCAGGTAGGTTTGATTTGATGTCTTGCAAGTGTATTTTTTACGCAGTTCAACTGACAGCCATCAAGTGCAATGATTTGACTGGCAGAATGTGCTTTTTTTACCAGTGATTTAACATCACCTCCCAGTCCAGCAATACAAGACATCTCCGCCAATTGTTCTCGATCCAGATCAATGGCAAGCTGGTTTGCAAGTTGAGCAATGTTTGAACACCCTGAACATGAATAAACCAGTGGTAATGGTGACTTCACTTTCATTATTCATTCCTCCATTATTTGTTGCCACAGTTGATCTACCTTGCGTTTAACCGAGTCGTTCATTTTAATTGGAACCCCCCAGTTTCTTTTGGTTTCAGCAGCCAGTTTATTGGTGGCATCTATGCCCATTTTAGAACCCAGGCTGGCCTCAGGACTGGCAAAGTCCAAATAATCAATGGGTGTGTTTTCAATCATGACGGTATCACGGGCAGGATCTGACCTTGTGGTGATGGCCCAAATCACATCAGGCCATTGGCGCACATTGATGTCATCATCGGTCACCACAATGAACTTGGTGTAAGTAAACTGTCGCAAGAATGACCATATACCGAACATCACCCGTTTGGCATGTCCGGGATATCGTTTTTTTATGCTGACCAGCGCCATTCGGTATGAGCACCCCTCAGGTGGCAAATAAAAATCAACAATTTCCGGGAACTGTTCCTGCAACAAAGGCACAAACATCTCATTCAGGGCAGCAGCCATGGCAGAAGGCTCATCATAGGGTGGCCGTCCCATATAAGCACTGAGGTAAATGGGGTTGTTGCGATGGGTGATGCGTTCTATAGTAAACACCGGATAATGATCTTGCGCATTGTAATAGCCAGTGTGGTCACCGAAAGGGCCTTCTAATGCGGTTTCATCGGGTTCAATATACCCTTCCAGAATCATTTCAGCGGTTGCGGGCACTTGTAATTCAGGGTGCAGTAAACTGTTGGCTAATTCCGTTTTGGCTCCCCGAATGAGTCCGGCAAACTGATATTCACTGATGGTGTCAGGAATAGGCGTCACTGCAGCAAGATGTGTGGCAGGATCGGCACCAATCGCCACAGCTACAGGGAAGCGTTTACCTGGATTGGTTTCTTTGAATTCTGCAAAATCAAGCGCACCACCACGGTGTTGTAACCAACGCATGATGACCTTGTTTTTGCCTATAACCTGCATGCGGTAGATACCAATGTTTTGCCTATTCTTTAAAGGGCCCTTGGTGATGACCAGACCATAGGTAATCAATCTGCCGGCATCTCCTGGCCAACAGGTTTGAATTGGCAGATTCTGTAGGTCAATCTCTTCAGCTTCAATGACATTTTGCTGGCAGACTGGCGCTTTGATTAGCCGGGGGTTTACATGGGCTAATTTTTTAAATTTGGGCAATTTTGCCAGGGCATCCGAAAAATCCGTAGGCAGCGCCGGAGTTTTGAGAAATGCCAGGGTCTTACCAATGCTTCTTAAGTCACTGACTTTTTTTTGTCCCAGAGCCAGTGCCACTCTTTTGCCGGTACCAAACAGGTTGCCCAGTAGCGGTATCTCAGAACCTTTGGGGTTCTCAAACAGCAGAGCGGGCCCTTCTTGTTGTCGGCTGCGGAAGCATAATTCAGTCATTTCCAGAGCCGGATCCACCTGCATGCTTACTCGTTTCAATTCACCTTGCTGTTCCAGTGCATCAATGAATTCCCGGATACTGCGGTATATCATATGAACAGCTTTTCAAATACCTTGATTCCGTGACGCAAAACAAAATCAAGTTGCTTGTGGAAACGAACCCCTGCTGTATCCATGCCATCCAGTAAGTTTTTCACCTCCAGACCCAAATCAGTACAGCCCTCCATTTTAAGTCTTCGGTGAAAAAACAGGGTATCTGCATCTTCTTGCCGGCTGGCCAACAGCATGAAGTCATATAGGGTTCCAGAAAGGTTTAAATCGTCTTTTGTGCGCCACATTCGCGGGGTCAGTCGCTCATGCCGCAAAGTCAGGGCAAACTTGAGTTTTAAGTCACTCACTTCAACAGAGATGTTCTTATTAACCAGAAAGTCCAACTCACCATCTTGCAAAGCCTGCACTAACATTATATTCAGCGCCCGGGTTATGGCAACGGTGGGTATGATTTCGGGTAAAACCCGAAAAGGCTTGCTTAAAAAGGCGGGTATCACAGGCTGGATTTGTTGGTTTATCTGCGTAGGATCAGTGGTATTCATGGTTGACTCCGGTCAGTGTGGTGTTGATCCATGCCTGATGACCCAAACCAGTAACCATTACACAAGCCGGAAGGTGCATAGTCCTTTAAATCAACATTGGTTGATTCCTTGATGGGATGGTCAATGGCTTGTTTGAAGGTGGATATAACCTCAAAAGTATATTTTGATTGCGGGCTGATTCTCAACACATCCACACTCAAAGCTTTGAGGGTTTCAATTTCACTGAGAAGGTTACAGGTCAATGCGGATTGGGTTTGGATACCATTGAGACACAAAAACTCCTCATGTTCCCTGGTTTTCATCACCAGACCATCAGGATCGTTGATGCATTTAAAGTCACAACGGTCTTTCGGTAAATTATGTGCCCTCGCGGTAAAACATCGGGCGGAATAAGCCAGAGGCATGCGGCCCCAGACAAACACTTCGGTTTCGACGCCAGATGGTCTCAATTGTTGTAGGTTTTGCAACAGATCCTTACCTAACTCCACCGAAAGGTGCCATCTTCTCATCCCTTGCTGATGAAGTAAATTAAGGCTCTGTTCATTGTATATATTGATCGATGCGCCAGTGATGAATGATTTGCCTTGCTGATAAAGCATTTCGATGGCGCCAAAATCATTGGCCTCAACCTCAAAATAATCCTGTTCACAAACCTTTTTCATCCGGCTTCTTTCGGATGCCGCCTCAATCAGCGTCATGGTGGATAACACCACTTGTTTGCCGTGTTGCTCAAGCATCTGGCCAATTTCAATCCAGTCATCAAGTTTGACATCAAGCCGTTTGGAACAAACCACTTCGCCAAGGTAAACAATATCAACCTCGCTTTTTGCTACTTTCTGATAAAATTCTAGCACCTGTTTTTTGGGCCAATAATAAAGCAAGGGGCCCAAAGAGAGCTTGGGTTTTACAGTATTTGAACCAGTATTCATTATCTTCATTGCCATGGTCGGTGATAGGCCCCCAGTGTTGTTTGGCTGCCTTCTGAGACTTTCAGTAATTCTGCCATCCACCGGTCTTTTGCCTGGTAATTTTCAGGGTCTTTCTTCAAC
>JAUHXW010000247.1 GCA_030426705.1 Gammaproteobacteria bacterium | reverse complement strand
TGGGCCTAATCAAGTCAAGAAATTCCTGATTCATGATGCGTCTTTTGTGATGACGTTTTTTATGCCATGGGTCTGGAAAGTAAACATGAATGGCATCCAATGAATTGTCTTGGATAAATAAATTCAACATGTCGACGGCATCATTGCGGATGATTCGGACATTCTTAAGTCCGTGTTCCTTGATACCTATTAACAGGTGACCGACACCTGGTAAATGCACTTCAATGCCGAGGAAGTTAATTTCAGGGTATTTTTGTGCGGCATGAATGATGGATTCACCATTACCAAAACCGATGTCTAGCCACACTGGATTGTCATTACCAAACAGTTCGGAAAAATCAATGGATTCTGACGGGTCAAAAGCGTACAAGGGCATCAGTGCCTCTATTGCTTTCTTCTGACCGGTGGTCATTTTTCCTTTTCGTAAAACAAAGCTGCGAATTTGCCGATCAGTGGATTCGAATTTCATCATTCTTGGGGTGATTCAGTGTGTCCATTTTACCCAAACTTAGGTTGATTTGACCACCCATTTATGCAGTAGGATTTTTATATTCTGTTGGCAACAATCAACTTTTGATGTTTTTCTAATTGATTGTGTTGATGATGATCAAACAGCCTTTGGTTTTTTAAATCCAGAATATGATCATGCGGATAGGGGTTTTTGTCATAAAAATGCCATTGCCTGTATTTAACTTGTTGTATGAGTTTTTGCTCAAGGAGTTGGTCTAATTGCGTTTCTATGTCATCACACCAGGGTATTTGGGTCTGTCCAAAAGCCATTACCGAATCAAAGCATGGGTGGTTTGCTGTCATTCTGATAAACAACAACAAATCGGTTAAGTCATGGTGTTTACACAAACCCGCTTTGTCTGTGTCGGACAGAACTTGATAGTCATGTAAACATTTCTGATGTAAGAAACTGGCTTGAATCAAAATAAACTGAGCCAATTGCTTTTCTATGGCATATTGCTGTTTGTGTTGTTCGTGGTTGGCAGGCAGGTATTTTTGTACAACCTTAAAAATAAGTTCCGCCAATGGGCCATACCAACCTCGTAACTTATAATTCTTCTTATGCTTTTGAATGGTTAAGCAGGCTTCTTTTTGGTTGCCTAGTTGTGGTGTGTATTTGATTTGCCAGGTCATTTGACATCTGATATTGATTGATTGCTTATATCGTAATGATAATCATTATCAAAAACAAGGGATTTTCATAAAATCGAAGACAATATTGACAAAAGGCATGGTTTCTGCAAAATATGCAACATATTGCGCAATATGTTGCATATGTAGCTAATGAAACCATCTTATCATCACAACAACAGCCGCTCATTCATTGGCAAACAAGCCGATGACCTGGGTCAGTTAATCAAGGTGCAAATACAGCCCTTGTTGGAAAAGCTGGGGATTGTTGTGCCGGTCAAATCATGTTCCATCATTCATTATTTGTACCAGTCTGATGACAATTCGTTGGCAGATTTGGCCAAACAATTGCAACAATCGCATCAATTGGTGAAACAGAAATTACCCAGGCTGATTGATTTGGGCTTGGTAACCAAAACCCAGGATAACAACGATAAAAGACGCAGTATTTACCAATTAACAGATCAAGGACGTGAGCAAGCTGAATTGTTAGAGGAGAATTCGCTGCTGCATGTGTATGAAGACTTATCCAATGAAATTGGAGCCAACCTGTATCAGGTATTGAATGACGCCATTGAAAGTTTAAAACAAAAAGATCTGTTAACCCGATTTGAAACATTGAAACAACAAAACAAACCAAGGAAACAACAATGACATTTTCCCGAATAGATAAAAGCAGAACAATCACCGCGCCCAGAGGCTCCCAGCTGAATGCCAAATCCTGGCTGACTGAAGCGCCATTGCGCATGTTGATGAATAATTTAGATGCCGAAGTGGCAGAACGTCCTGAGGAATTGGTGGTGTATGGTGGCATTGGACGTGCGGCACGTAATTGGGCATGTTATGACGCCATTGTTGAAAGTTTAAAGTCGCTTGAGGACAATCAAACCTTATTGGTGCAATCGGGTAAACCAGTGGGCGTGTTTACAACACATAAAGACGCACCAAGGGTGTTGATTGCCAATTCAAATCTGGTACCTGAGTGGGCCAATTGGGATCATTTCAATGAATTGGATAAAAAAGGCCTGATGATGTACGGTCAAATGACTGCAGGTTCCTGGATTTACATCGGTTCACAAGGGATTGTGCAAGGTACTTATGAAACCTTTGTAGAAGCAGGCCGACAACATTTCAATGGCGATACCCAGGGTAAGTGGATTTTAACCGGTGGATTGGGCGGCATGGGTGGTGCGCAACCCTTGGCTGCAACCATGGCAGGCTATTGCATGATTGCCGTTGAGTGTGATGAAACCCGCATCGATTTTCGCATCAAAACCCGATATGTCGACAAAAAAGCCTATTCAGTGGATGAGGCCATGGCCATGCTCAATGAAGCTTTGGAAAAAGGCGAAGCGATTTCTATTGGCTTATTGGGTAATGCGGCCGATGTGTTTCCAGAACTTTATCAACGTGGCATCAGACCTGATTTGGTCACTGACCAAACCTCGGCACATGATCCGGTCAATGGTTATTTACCCCAAGGTTGGACTGTTGAACAATGGCGCAAGGAGGCTCAAGACAATCCGAAATTGGTGGCTGCCGAAGCGCGTAAATCCATGGCAGTACAGGTTCAAGCCATGCTGGACTTTCATGCTTTGGGAATACCGACAGTAGACTATGGTAACAATATTCGCCAGGAAGCCTACAATGAAGGCGTGAAAAATGCCTTTGATTTCCCCGGTTTTGTACCAGCCTATATCCGTCCTTTGTTCTGTCGAGGTGTGGGCCCATTCCGTTGGGCGGCCTTGTCAGGTGATCCTGAGGATATTTACAAAACAGATCAAAAGGTTAAAGAAATCATCGCTGATGATCCGCATTTGCACAATTGGTTGGATATGGCCAAAGAGCGTATCAGCTTTCAAGGGTTACCCGCGAGAATTTGTTGGGTGGGCTTGGGCTTAAGACATAAATTGGGTTTGGCCTTCAATGAGATGGTCAAAAATGGTGAATTATCAGCGCCAGTGGTTATTGGACGTGATCACTTGGACTCTGGTTCTGTGGCTTCACCGAATCGTGAAACCGAAAGCATGAAAGATGGTTCGGATGCTGTTTCCGATTGGCCTTTACTGAATGCCATGTTGAATGTGGCCAGTGGCGCCACCTGGGTGTCATTGCACCATGGTGGTGGTGTGGGCATGGGTTACTCACAACATTCTGGCGTGGTGATTTGTTGTGATGGCACTGACGAAGCAGCAGAAAGAATTAATCGTGTGCTGTGGAATGACCCAGCCACTGGCGTGATGCGCCATGCCGATGCTGGTTATGACATCGCCAAAGATTGCGCCCGAGAAAATGGTTTAAACTTGCCTATGTTAAACAAAGATATGGAGTCATCATCATGACATTTACCATCAGCAGTGAAGGATTTACGTTAAAAGATTTGCGTGAAATTTGGCAGCAGCCAGTCACCATTCAAGTGGATGACCACATGCTGCAAGGGGTGATTCGTTCGCGCAAGACCATTGAAGATGTAGCGGCATCGGATGAAACCGTTTATGGTGTCAATACTGGCTTTGGTTTATTGGCCAATGTCAAAATTGCCAGAGATGAGTTGGATACTTTGCAACGCAATTTGGTCATTTCTCATGCCACAGGGGTGGGCAAGCCGATTGATACCAACACCACCCGCTTGATTATGGCGTTGAAAGCCATGAGTTTATCGCAAGGCGTTTCGGGTATTCACCCCAATACGCTGAAGCTGTTACTCAATATGGTGAACCATGAAATATACCCCATCATCCCTGAAAAAGGCTCGGTGGGTGCATCTGGTGATTTGGCTCCTTTGGCACATTTAACCGCTGCCATGATTGGCTTGGGCGATGTGATTTACCAAGGAGCACAGGTGCCAGCCATGCAAGCTTTGAATGAAGCGGGTTTGACACCCATTAAGTTGGGACCAAAAGAAGGTTTGGCCTTGCTCAATGGTACTCAGGTTTCCACCGCATTGGCTTTGAAAGGTTTGTTTTTGGTGGAGAACTGTTTCAATGCAGCGATTTTGGCTGGTGCGTTGTCGATAGATGCGGCCAAAGGTTCTCTGGCTCCCTTTGATGAGCGCATTCACCAAGCCAGAAGACAGGTGGGACAAATTCAGGTGGCGCGTGCCATTCGAGGTTTACTCAAAGACAGTGAAATTGTGGTGTCGCATGAAGATTGTGATCGAGTACAGGATCCATATTGTTTGCGTTGTCAACCACAGGTGATGGGCGCGGTTTTGGACACCATTAATTATGTGGCAGAAAAATTATTGATTGAAGCCAATGCCGCCACCGACAATCCATTGGTGTTTGCTGAAGAAGGTGATGTGCTTTCAGGTGGTAATTTCCATGCTGAACCGGTGGCCTTGGTGGCGGACTTTTTGGGCATAGGTATCACCGATATGGCCAATATGT
>JAUHXW010000246.1 GCA_030426705.1 Gammaproteobacteria bacterium | reverse complement strand
CATGCAGGCGCCACCTCGAGGTTTACAATGTTGCCGTGATGGTGCCACCCAACAAAATAATGTTCCAGGACAAAAACATCCAAATCAAAAACAATGGAATGGTTGCCAATGCGCCATAGACTTTCTGGTAACTTGGTATTGATGTCACATACAAGGCAAAACCTTTCTTGGCCAATTCAAAACAAACTGCCGAAAAAATCGCACCAATCAATGCATTTTTGAATTTGACCTTGCGGTTAGGAACCACCAAATAAATCAGAAAGAAACCCACAGTTGAGGTCATGATAGGCAGGGTTTTCATCACAAAGCTTTTGAACCCAGCCAATGCAGAGTATTGAAACATTATGGATGACAGCGCGATGCCACCACCAACCAGCAAAGGCCCCATGGTCAACACCGCCCAATACATCATCAGTTTGGTTCGAAACCTGCCTGAGGCTTTGCTGTCAAAAATCCGGTTCAAGGCTTTTTCCATGGTGTGCATCATCAATATCGAAGTGACAAACACTGCCAGGAACATGGTAACAGTCAATCCCCTCGCCTTATCTACAAATCCTATGATATAGGTTTGAATGACGGCCCCAGTGGTAGGAACAAAATTCTCAAAGATAAAATCCTGTAATTTTTGCGAAGCATCTTCAAACAATGGCATGGCGGAAAACACAGTAATCAGCACCGACATAAACGGCACCAATGAAAGTAAAGCCGTATAAGCCAATGAACTGGCCGCCAAAGAAGTCTCATCTTCACGATAGCGGCGCATGACTTCCAGTGTAAATCTTTTTAAATTAACGGCAAATCTTGTCACTTTATTCATGCCATCATTTTCATGGAATTGAATTCAATAGTAAACTGAAATTCCTGCTCAATCAGCCAAAAACGCTACTGTTGTTGGCTTTTGAGCACTGGTTATCCTAATTTACAAAAATGAAACAATGATTTTTGAAATAAAAACCAAGACCGTTATATTCTTGAAAATTGTGTTCATTTTACAACTGTGTTATATTAATTCTGTGAGTTTGCTGGGGGGCAAACCGCACCAGAATAGGATTGCTTGGTGTGAGCGCCTTCCAACACGAACATTTTTATGTTTGAACAGGTATGGCTATGACAAAAACAATGATAAAAAACCCATTTTTACTTTTTTCTATTTTTTTACTTTCTGCTTGTGGCAATGACCACCCAGTTTTAACCAGTTATAAGGCCTTCGATGAACGGTTCACTACTGTCATTGATACCAAAGACGCCGCACAACTTAAAGAGTTGGGCGATTTGTTTTATAACAGACAAGAAGCCACTGGGGTTGAAGGTAATTTGGATTTTGTGTATTTGATTGACATTTCTACCGCCAACGATTCACAAAGGTGGCGTTGCACCAAAACAGGATATTGCCAGGAACGAGTTGAAGGAGCAGCACCTAATCGTGAAATCTGGTTTTTGGAACAGTACCGTGAATTGTATGACAGGTCTAATCTGAATTGATTTTCTTAATAAACCGCAACACCAATTCAGTGGACTTTTGTCCGGCTTGGTGAATGTATTGATTAAAATTCACCTGAGCATCTTCACCTGCGACATCAGATAAATTTCGCAACATCACAAAATCAATGCCGTGTAAATGACACACTTGTGCCACAGCTGCCGCTTCCATTTCACAAGCCAACACATCATCAAACCGCTGCTTGATGATTTCTACCTGTTGATCACGATAAATAAAGGATTCACCAGTCGCAATGGTACCGATATGATGTGGATCGTGTAATTCTGTAGCCACATTGTCAAGTAATTTCATCCATTTTTCGGACGCCTGATAATAAACTGGCAACCTTGGTAGTTCACCAAAAGCAAAACCAATCGGACTGATGTCCACATCATGATGGCAAACTTTATCAGCAAAGACAAAATCCCCCACTGCCACACCTTTTTTTATACCGCCTGCCGAACCGGTATTGATGACCAAATCCGGCTGGAATTCCCTCGCCAGCCATTCGGCTGCCAAAGTGGCATTGACTTTTCCAATACCAGACTCCAACAAACAAATGTGGTGACCGGCCCAATTGGCATGAGTGATTTTGATATCGAGGTATTGGCTGTGAACTGTGTTTTTTAGGCTTTGCCTGAAATATTCACATTCCTGGTGCATGGCAGCAATGATGCCAATTTTACTCATGGCACTTTTCCATTCAGCAATTTAAGTAATTGTTCACCAGGTTCCTGATGACGCATCAAAGACTCACCAATCAGGAAAGTATGGATATTTTGTTGTTGCAAATATTGAATATCAGCGCTGCTGTGAATACCACTTTCACTGACAATAATCCTTGAATCATCGACTTTGTTGCGCAATCGTTTACTGGTTTTCAAACTGGTTTCAAAAGTTTTCAAATTGCGGTTATTCACACCGATCAATTTGGCATCAGTTTGTAATGCGCGGTCCATTTCCTCTTCATCATGCACTTCAACCAACACATCCATGCCCAACTTTTTGGCCAATTCGTATAGGTTATGCAATTGTTCGTCATTCAGGCATGCGACTATTAACAACACACAATCAGCACCCATGGCTCTGGATTCATAAATCTGCCACGGATCGAGCATAAAATCCTTACGCAAGATGGGTAAATCAACCACCTGCTTGACCTGTTTTAAATAATCAGCACTGCCCTTAAAATATTCTACATCAGTCAATACCGATAAACAGCAGGCCCCACCTTGTTGGTACGAACGAGCAATTTGGACCGGGTCAAAATCTGGACGAATGATGCCTTTGGACGGCGAGGCTTTCTTGACCTCGGCGATGACAGCCGATTGACCTTGGGAAATGCTTCGTTCAATGGCGTTGATAAAACCACGTGGCGTTTCCTGTTGCGCGATTTTTTGCTCAAAATCAGCCACCGAAAAAATCCTTTTTCCTTGCGCCACTTCTGTCGCTTTGGTGGCCATGATCTTATCCAGTACATTAGCCATATCAAACGCCTCCAGCGATTTTTTGTGTGTAGGCTGCCAATTCCTGAAGTAACTGCCAGGCTTGTCCTGACTGCATGATTTGCTGCGCGGTTTTTACCCCTTGTTGTATGTCATCAGCTTTTCCTGACACATAAATGGCAGCACCCGCATTTAAAGCCAAAATATCAGCTGCTGGACCTGTTTGCCCATTTAAAGCCTGCTCTATCAAATCCAAACTTTGTGCTGCATTAGCCACCACCAATGAATCGACACTTTGTTGTTTGATACCAAAATCTTCAGGCTTGATGCTATATTCAATGATCTTTCCCTCTTTCAATTCAGCAACATCGGTGGGGGCCGCCAATGAAATTTCATCCATGCCATCTTGAGAATGTACCACCATCACATGTTTTGAGCCCAGTTTTTGCAACACTTCGGCAGCTGTTTTGACCCACTGTTTGGCGAATATTCCCATCACCTGAAAGGGCGTGTCAGCTGGATTGGTTAATGGACCTAACAGATTAAACATCGTTCTCACAGCCAGTTCCTTGCGTGGGCCCACCGCATATTTGGTCGCGCCATGATGGGCTGGCGCAAACAGAAAACCAATGTTAAAGCGGTCAATACAATCAGCCACCTGTTCTGCACTCAAAGCCAGATTCATGCCTGCCGCTTCCAAGACATCAGCAGACCCAGTCGAAGATGAAACCGAACGGTTACCGTGCTTGGCCACCCGACAACCAGCAACGGCGGCAATAAAAGCCACCGCAGTCGACACATTGAAAATACCAATGCCGTCGCCCCCAGTGCCACAAGTATCAATCAAATGAGTTTTGTCTACGTGGACTTTGGTGGCTCTTTCTCGCATCACCACCGCAGCCTCAGTGATTAGTTCAACCGTTTCACCATTGAGTTTCAGCGCCATCAAAAGACCACCGATTTGTGCTGGTGTGGCTTCACCATCCATGATTTGGTTCATCACCGCTGACATACTGCCTGATGGCAAAGACTGTTGTTCGCCCAACAAATCTAGGGCTGTTTGTATGGGAGTTTTTCTCATTGTTTTACCTGTGGTGGGTTATTTCTGTGCCAAAAAGTTCTTTAGCATTTGATGTCCATGTTCGGTCAATATACTTTCAGGATGAAATTGCACACCGGATATGGCATATTCTTTGTGCCTGAAACCCATGATTTCATCCAATTGTCCTCTTTCGTCTTCTGTCCATGCTGTTATTTCCAAACAGTCAGGCAATGTTTTCTGATCAACTACCAGCGAATGGTAGCGCGTGGCATTGAACGGATTATTCAAACCCGCAAAAACATCCGAATTATTGTGATGAACGGCTGAAATCTTGCCATGCATGATGGTTTTGGCACGAATCACGTCCCCACCAAAAACCTGACCAATCGATTGATGCCCCAGGCAGACCCCTAGCAAAGGAATTTTCCCAGCACATGCCTTTATCATCTCCATTGAAATGCCAGCCATGTCAGGGTTTCTGGGTCCAGGTGAAATCACCACATGATCGGGATTCATAGCCAAGGCTTCATCAACCGACAACTCGTCATTGCGATAAACGCGTACA
>JAUHXW010000245.1 GCA_030426705.1 Gammaproteobacteria bacterium | reverse complement strand
ACCCCAACAACCCCACCGGTGGCGGCTGGGACGCGGCTACGCTGCGCGGCTTTCTCGATCAGGTGCCTGTAGACACCCTGGTCGTGATCGATGAGGCCTATGCCGAATACGTCCAGCGAACCGACTGGTGCAGCGCTGTGAGGCTGCTGCCGGACTATCCCAACCTGTTGGTCACCCGTACTTTTTCCAAAGCCTACGGGTTGGCCGGAGCACGGGTGGGTTATATTTTTGGTGAGCCTGAGCTGATTCAACAATTTCGCCGACTGGCGATGCCATTCAACGTTTCCAGAGCCAATTTACAACTCGCAACTGCCGCCTGGGAAGCGCGTGCTGAAGTGAGCGAATACACCCAAAGAATCGCCAAAAATCGTGCCATCATCAATCAACTGCTGGAAACAGCAGGCCTTAAACCATTCCCCAGTCAGGGTAATTTTGTGTTGTTTGAAACCCATCCTTTACAAAAACAACTGATGGTCAGTGTACTGAACAAAGCCGGCATCCAAATCAAAGCAGAACTGGGTGGATTGCCCCAAGCCATTCGCATCACCATTCCAGAAAAATTGGAACCTTTACAACAAGCATTACAGTTGGTTTTACAGCCACAAGTATTGGCCTTTGATATGGACGGGGTGTTGATTGATACCTCAAAAAGCTACGATGCCTGCATCAAACAAACGGTGCAAACCTTATGTGGACAAGCTGTCAGCCAACAGCAAATTGAAGCTGTGCGAGCCGAAGGTGGTTTCAACAATGATTGGGTGCTGGCTGCTGAATTGATCAAGCGACTGGGCGCAGATGTTGAGTTTGATTCAGTGGTGGATACCTTTCAGCAGCTTTACTTGGGCGATGATAAGCAAGCGGGTTTGCGTTTACATGAGCAAAACCTGCTTTCTGATGAACTCAAAGCCCAATTGTTCAACCCAAACAACAAGGTGTTCACAGCCATTGTCACCGGCAGACCCAAAGCGGAAGCCGCCATGGGCGTGGCACAATTAAACATCCGGCCCGATGCCATCATCAGCGCCGAAGATGTGGCGCGGGAGAAACCTGATCCTGAGGGTTTGAACCAAGTTTTGGCTGAGGCCAAAGCCAATCGCGCCTGGTTTTTTGGTGACACCGTTGATGATATGCAAGCAGGTACAGCTGCTGGTTGTGTGTGTATTGGTGTGGGTGCCAAAACCACAGCCGCCAAAGACAATTTAATCCAAGCCGGTGCCGATGTGGTGCTGGCTGACATCAACCAACTTGAGCAATTATTATGATTAAAGTCACTCGAACAACCAAAGAAACACAAATTGAACTGTCATTAGACATCAACGGTAATCCTGAAAATAAAGCCATCAACACCGGTTTGCCATTCTTTGATCATATGCTCGATCAACTGGCTTCGCATGCGGGTTGGGATTTGAATTTACAGGTTAAGGCCGATCTGGAAGTTGATGATCACCATGGTATTGAAGACGTGGCGATTTGCCTCGGTGATGCTTTGTATCAGGCATGGCAGGCGGCCAAACCCAATCAGCGTTATGGGCAACGCTTGCTGCCCATGGATGAAGCGCTGACCCAATGTGCGGTTGACTTATGTGGTAGGCCCTATGCAGTGATTGATTTGCCTTTCTCACAACCGCAATTGGGTGGCATCAACACCGAAATGTGGGAGCACTTTTTCTATACCCTGGCCATCAACAGTAAAATTTGTCTGCACCTGAAAAACCAGTATTTTCGCAACAATCACCACCTGATCGAATCGGCATTCAAAGCCTTGGCTTATGCGCTGAAAGAGGCCTTGCAACCGGTGGCTGGTGAACGTTCGACCAAGGGTGTGTTGTGAGTAGCAGCATGCAAAACAGAGTCAAAAAAAATGGCAGCCGAGTGGGCATCATTGATTTGAACTCGGGTAATTTACTCAGCATCAAAACAGCGGTTGAAAAGGTCGATTGTGATTTGAAAGTGATACAAAAACCAGATCCGGAACTGCTGAAAACCATTGATGTGTTGGTGATGCCAGGACAAGGTCGATTTGCTTATGTGATGAACCAAATTGATGCCTTGGGATGGCGCGAGTTCCTGCTTGAATGGTGTCGCAATGGCAAAAGACTGGTCGGAATTTGTGTGGGTATGCAGGTGTTGTTTGAGGGCAGTGAAGAAGACCCCGAGGCCGTGGGTTTGGGCCTGTTTGAGGGTCGGTGTCAAAAGCTGCCGCATCCGAAAACACCGATGGTCGGTTGGGCAAAATTGAACTCATACAAATTGACTTTGAAAGATGGTTTTGCCTATTTTGTCAATTCTTATGCGGTTTATGACAGCCCTTTTTGCACCGCCAAAGTCACCTATGGTCATGAGTTTTGCGCTGCAGTACAAAGAGGTAATTTATACGGTTTTCAATTTCACCCTGAGAAATCAGGCAACTTTGGTAAGGAGCTCATCAAATATGTATGTCAATAGCCCCGATTCAACTTCAGACCTGACAGCCAGAGTTATTCCTTGCCTGGATGTGGCTTATGGTCGTGTGGTCAAAGGCACCAATTTTAAACAATTACTCGATATGGGTGATCCAGTAGAGTTGGCGCAAATGTATGAACAACAAGGTGCTGATGAGTTGATTTTTCTCGACATCAAAGCCTCGGTAGACAAACAACAATCTGCTTTGGATATGGTGTATCAGGTAGCCACCCATTTATCGATACCGTTCGCCGTAGGTGGTGGCATCAAAACACTGGATGATGTACACCTTTTTTTTCACGCTGGTGCTGATAAAGTGACACTGAATACCATGGCGGTGGAAAAACCTGAGTTGATTGATCAAATTTCATCTCAATACGGATCGCAAAGCATTGTGGTGGCCATTGATGTCAATCATGAAGCTGATGGCGAACTGGCGATTTATACCCATGGTGGTTCCAAGCGGGTTGATGTGGATTATCAACAATGGGTTAACGAAGTTGTTGATCGCGGTGCCGGTGAAATTTTACTCACAGCCATGCACAAAGACGGTACCGGCAGTGGTTTTGATACCGATTTACTGGCACAATTCGGCGCAGATTTCCCCGTGCAAGTGATTGCATCCGGTGGCGCCAAAGGCCCACAGGACTTTTTAGATGCCATCAAGGCCGGTGCTGATGCTGTTTTGGCTGCTGGTTTGTTCCATCGGGGTGAATACACTGTGGGACAGATTAAAGAATTTTTAATAGAGAATAACATCAAAATCAGAAAATAAATTTAAACCCAACTGACACAATAAACTTTAAAAAATCGTCACTCCTGCGTGGGCAGGAGTACCCAAAGGGCAGACCCTCTTGTTGAAAAAGCTTGTATGCTTTTATTTGAGAAGATTCCTGCCTACGCAGGAATGACGGATATGAATATAGTTACCTGATGGTGATCAAGCCACAGAATAACAAAACAAATAACAAGTGGAAGCACCACTGGAGAAAATATGTTAATACCAAGTATCGACCTCATGGACGGCAAGGCCGTTCAATTACAACAAGGCGATAAAAAAATCATTGAACGGGAAGATGTTTTTGAGTTGCTGGAAGAATTTTCGCTGTATGGCGAAGTGGCCATCATTGATTTGGATGCTGCCATGGGTAAAGGCTCAAATCAGGCCTTGATTGAACAATTGTTGCGCAAGAGACGTTGTCGAGTCGGCGGTGGTATTCGTGATTTGGCCACAGCCAAAAACTATTTAGCCGCCGGTGCCAGCAAGATTATTCTCGGCACTTCAGCCAGTCAGGACTGGGTGAAAAAGTTACCCAGGCAATCACTGATTTTTGCCATTGATGCCAAAGATGATTATTTAACCACTCATGGCTGGAAAAAAACGCAAGACATTAAGGTGGTTGACGTCATTGCTGACTGGGCGCAAAATTGTGGCGAATTCCTGTATACCCAGGTTAAAAAAGAAGGCATGATGCAAGGCATTGACCAGCCACGCATCAAAGAAGTCATCAAGGCTTCGCCGATTCCGGTGACGGTAGCCGGTGGCATCACCAGTTATGAAGACCTGCAATGGATCAATGCCCAAGGCGCCAACTCACAAATTGGCATGGCGATTTATTCGGGAAAAATGTCACTTGATGAAGCATTCTTGTCGCTGGTTGATTTCAATAAAATGTCGTTAATTCCCACCGTAGTACAAGATGTGAAAACGCAGAAAGTGTTGATGATGGCTTATTCTTCTCAAGAGTCATTGCGCCATGCATTAAAAAACCGCACCGGCACTTATTATTCTCGCTCAAGACAGCAATTGTGGACCAAGGGAGAAACCAGTAACAACACCCAAAAACTGGTACAAGTTGATGTCGATTGTGACGGCGATACCTTGCTGTTTTTGGTGGAACAACGGGACAATGCCTGACATTTTGACCGTTATTCCTGCTTCGCCAGTCAGACCAAAGGTTATTCTCTTGAATACCTTGATGAAGTCTTAGAACAAAGACTGAGCAGTGAGGAAGGAAAGTCGTTCACTCAAAAATTATTTGCCAGTGAAGCTTTACAAATCGAAAAACTCAAGGAAGAATGTGATGAATTGATTGAAGCCACTGAACACGACCATGTGCGTTGGGAAGCGGCTGATTTACTGTTTTTCACATTGGTG
>JAUHXW010000244.1 GCA_030426705.1 Gammaproteobacteria bacterium | reverse complement strand
GTTGATTGATAAATTGGAAAATGAACAAATCCATATCGTGGCTTTTGGCAAAGTCAGCACAGGTAAATCCTCTTTACTCAACGCCATCAGTGGTGAAGCCCATTTCAAGGTCAGTCCTCTGCATGGTGAAACCAAACACACCAATCATCTGGATTGGCCCAGTTATCAGGCACAATCGGTGGTGTTGATTGACACACCGGGTACCGATGAATTCGATGGTGAAGAACGTGAAATGATGGCACAACAAGCCGCCAGACAGGCAGACATCATTCTGTTTGTTTTGGATGGTGACATCAGTGAGTCGCAAAAACAGCAATTGGAAATCATTGCCCAACCCAACAAACCCATCATCATTGTGTTGAACAAAGCCGACCTGTACACCCATGATGAAATTGAACGCATCAAAGCCTCAGTTGCCGCCAAAACAGCGCACATCCACAGCAAAATCGTGGCTGTGTCCGCAGACCCAAGACCACGAACACTGATCATCCAACAACCCGATGGCAGCCAGCAGGAAAAAACCGAGATTCCTCCAGCACATATTGAAGAACTGAAACAACTGATTTGGGAATTGTTGGAAAAGGAGGGTAAAACCCTGACCGCGCTGAATGCCAGTTTGTTTGCCGGTGAAGTGTCAGAAAACATTGCCCGCAAAGTGATAGAAGTACGCAAAACAGCTGGTCAGAAAATCATTCGCACTTATTGCATGGCCAAAGGCATCGGTGTGGCATTTAATCCGGTGCCGGTGGCTGATTTGTTGTTTGCTGCCGGCTTGGATGTCGCCATGATTCGCCAATTGTCCAAATTATATGGTTTATCGCTCGGTAAAGTGGAAGCCACCAAATTAACCACCACCATCATGGCACAACTGGCTGTGCTGATGGGCGCGGTTTGGGGTGTAAACCTGCTGTCTTCAGCGATGAAAACCGTCAGCGCCGGCTTATCCACCACCCTAACTGCCACCGCCCAAGGTTCACTGGCCTATTACGCCACTTATCTGGTGGGTCAAATCGCCGAATACTATTTCATTCAAGGCAATTCCTGGGGCAAAGAAGGCCCCAAAACAGTGGCCAGGAACATCGTCAAAAACCTCGACCGCAATTCTATTTTGCTGGAAGCCAGGGAGCAAATATTGAAAACTTTGAACAGGAAGAGTTAAGTAGGCTTTCACGGATTGGCAGGTTTGGTGTAATCAATTTCATTATTGGTTCCCCATGTGTTCAGCCATTTGTGAACCCTTTTGGCATCAACTGTTTTACCTTGCCTTACAGATTCCAATGCCTCAAAGGTTTGTTTCCATTTTATCTGTTCAGTGCATTTTGATCGTGAACTTTCTTTCATTGCGGTAGCATTCCCACGCCGAAGCGTGGGAACAAAATGATTGGCTTATTTGATGGGTTGATAAATGTGGGTCAGGATTTCTTCTTCAGGCACTGAAGCTGGATCGTTGACATAGACTTCCCAGGGCATACCATTGTGCTCAAGCTCATGCTCTTTCATATAGGCATCGAGCAGGGCATAAGAGGCTTCGCCTTGGTCATATGAGCCTTTTTGAACATATAGAACCGCTTTACCTGCATAGGTTTTGCCCAACTGAATCTCACCGGTTTCGCCTTCGATGGCATCTACTGAAACCGGAATGGCGGCATCAAACTCCCAAACACCCTTATCCCAACTGCGGGTGATGGTCATCGGCATACCGGCAAATTCAATGTCATTGGTAGTCATAAACAGGGTTATTTTACCGTAGGCTTCCGCTATGATGGCGCTTAAATCTTCACCTTCACTGGTGTTACCTGCTGCAGGAACATACAAAATATTTTGAGATTCAACATCTTCTATACTGAAGCCGGAAAAATCATAAACCGGTTTGGCTTCAACCACTTTTTTAAGGTTCTGCAAGCCTTTTTCATATTGTGGACCAAGCATGCCATCCATCATCATGCCAAAATAACGGCCGAGTATGTTGCCATTAAAATCTGCATCAAAAACCCATGAAACTTCAGACTTATCTCCCATATCCTTGATGGCAATGGTTGCCCAGGAAGGATCATCGCCCTGACCATCAAAATACAATTCTGTTTTGACCTTTTCGAATGGAACTGCCTCAATGATTTGTTGCGTTCCTTTGCCAACTTCCTCGTTACCTTCCCATGACATTTTTGAACCGACTCCTTTCTCAGGACCTTCGTATTGATATTTGGCATTGGGGTCTATTTCAGCCCAAGGGGACCATTCATTGAACGTGTGCATGGAATTGGCTGACTTGAACACCATTTTGGCAGGTCGATCAATGGTGATGGAGCGGCTGACTTGTACTTTGTCTTCCAGAAAAAAATAACCATACACAAAAAATGCGATGATCAGAAACAATAACGCAAAAAATAGATACTTGAAAACTCTCATGTGTAATACCCTATGTTTTATCGGGTTTAAATGATAGCATATAAGCCATGGAAAACCTCCTCAGTTTGGCAGAAAAATTTTTACTGGAAAGCCTGCTCATCAGCCTGTTTCTCGGTGTGCTATTGACCGCTCTGATCAGTTGGCTGTTGTGGTCACGGGCGAAAAATCAGTGGCAATTGCTGCATGATGAAAAACTCCATGCAGAACAGCAATTGCACCAACAACAATTTCAATATTTACAAACCGAGCACCAACGACTTGAAGCTGAGCACCAACATAATGAACTCGAGCTAAGACGACTCAACAGTCAAAACGTTAAACTGTCTGAGCAATACCGTTACAGTCAGGAAAAAGCATCTTTGGCCAATCAGTTACAACAACAGTTACTGATGGCTGAAAAGCAACTGACTGAATTGAAATCAGACATTGAACACCAGCAGCAAAGGTTCCGTGAACAAGCCGAATTCATCAAAAATTCGCAAAGCATGTTATCCGACCATTTCAATACTCTGGGACAAAAAATACTGGAAGAAAAAACCGCTAAATTCACCGATCGCAATAAGGAACAAATGAATCAGGTGGTCACACCTTTGCAAAAACAATTACAGGAATTTCAAACCCTGATTCAACGCAATGCCACTGAAGGCCTGGCGCAACAAAAATCGATGAAATCCGAAATCGAACGGATATATCAACTCAATCAGGAACTCAGCAAAAAAGCCACCGATTTAACCAAAGCATTGACCTCAGAAAGCAAAACCCAGGGCAATTGGGGTGAGTTGATTTTGCATCGCTTACTTGAAGTGGCCGGACTGGAAAAGGGTCGGGAATATGACACCGAAATCAGCTTCACCAACGAAGACGGTAAACGCTACCGTCCTGATGTGTTAATCCACCTGCCACAAAGTAAGGATTTGGTGGTGGACGCCAAGGTTTCACTGACCGCTTTTGAGCGTTATGTCAATGCCGAAGAAAATGATGAAAAACAAAGCCAATTAAAAGCGCATGTACAATCAATGAAAACCCACATCGATGGCTTGAGTAAAAAATCCTACCAAAACATTGAGCAACTCGACTGCCTGGATTTCGTGTTGATGTTTG
The DNA here is from genome assembly GCA_030426705.1 of Gammaproteobacteria bacterium. Taxonomy (GTDB): domain Bacteria; phylum Pseudomonadota; class Gammaproteobacteria; order Xanthomonadales; family Marinicellaceae; genus Marinicella. Next base: position 1,122 of record JAUHXW010000244.1, on the reverse strand, counting down.
TGCCGGTTGAGTCTGCCTATCTTGAAGCCATCAATGTCCAACCCAATTTACTGGAAGAAGCCTACAAAAAGAATGTGTTGGTGGTTTCTGCCAGTAATATGCTGGCCACACTCAGAACCGTGATGGTGCTGTGGCAAAACGAAAACCAAAACAAAAACGCCCAATTGATAGCCGATCGCGCCGGCAAAATGTACGACAAATTGGTCGGCTTTGTTAATGATCTCAACGACATCAAAAAACGCCTCGACCAGGCCGACTCAGCCTGGTACGCCGCCGAAAACAAACTCAAAACCGGCAAAGGCAACCTCATTACCCAAGCAGACACCCTGAAACAACTGGGCGCCCGCAACAGTAAGCAGCTTAATTTAGATTAAATATCTTAATCAACATCTTAAAAAATTCAGATTATTTGTTATCAGGGTTTTGTTGATATTTTTTGGGTGATACACCAAATCTGGCTTTGAAGCATTGTGAAAAATAGGAGATCGAATTAAAGCCGCAATCATCAGAAATTTGGCTGACTTGATAACCATCTTTCAAAAGCCCCTTTGATCGATTTAACCGGTATTCACGCAACATATCCATGGGGTTTTGATCAATTAACGCTTTAATTTTTCTTTGTAATTGTCGGTCTGACACAGCCAATATATTAGCCATTTTTGAGCGATTCAAAAGTGGGTTCATATAATTGTTTTCAATGACTTGTATCAGTTTATCAACAAATTCTTGATCTTTTTTAGGTAGGGTGTCAGTGGATTGCTTTCCTGAATTCAGTTCTTGACCAGCTTTCTTTTTAAGGATGTCCCTGATGGTGAGCATATTGTCCAATTGAATTAACAATTCATCTCTGTCAAATGGTTTGGTCATGTATGCATCGACATGCTCACGCCAACCTTTGATGCGACTGGTTTTATCATTCAAAGCAGTCAATAGCATCAGTGGAATGTGTGATGTGCGATGATCAGATCGAATGATGCGAGCCACTTGAAAACCATCCATTTCCGGCATCATCACATCACTGATGATGATATCAGGAATTTCTTCTATGGCTTTGGCTACACCAATGGAGCCATTTTCAGCAGTTAAGCAGTTGTAATGAGGATTAATTATTGAAATGATGTG
>JAUHXW010000243.1 GCA_030426705.1 Gammaproteobacteria bacterium | reverse complement strand
TACTAAAGATTTCTCGACTGTGCTCGAAATAACATCTTACTCCATTAACACATTTACTCATGATCGAATTAACTCATTAAATCATTGTATCATTAAATCATTAACTCATTGAGCCATTATTAATTAACTGTAAACGTTGTTCCCTCTCTACCGTCTTTTAATTGAATACCTCAAGCAAGTAGCTTATCACGCATTTCATCTGACAATGCCCAATCTTTGTTCTCGCGGGCTTCTTTACGCATGGTAATTAACATTTCTACCACACCGTCTAATTTATCAGAATTATTTCCTTCAGAAGTTTCATTTAACAATCCTAAAACATCATAAACAAATGCCTTGATGGTTTCTTTTAACATTGTTAAATCACTTTTTATATTAAATATACTTTTATCAATTTTTCTTTCAAATATGAATTTAGTAAAAAATCCATAAAAATTATTTTTTAATCTACCCACATCTTTTATATTAAAAACACCAATACCTTATAGAGTAATAGATACTAATGTATAATAATAAATGAATAATGGATAATTTTCACCAACTTCCTTTGGAAATAGATCAAAATTTCTGACTCATATTGTTGTAAGATCTTATGGATTCATAATGAATTTTGAAATTATTATGTTAAACAATGCAAAGAGGATTCTTGAATTAGTTATATATACTACATCTGATATATTACCTTTATATTTTTCTGCAAAAAATAAATTATTGGCTTTAGACATTGATCCGGCAACCATCAAACGCATCGCTGACAACCGAAAATCGGAACAATACATCACCTTTTTTGCGCCACAAGACGGTATCATCAGCCACCTCAACAGCAATGAAGGTGAATTTGTCACCCCACAAAATGAAATCCTGTCTTTGGCTGATTTGTCCTCTGTTTGGCTTGAAATTGAACTGACCGAACAACAGTTGGCCTGGGTTAAACCAGGAGATGATGTACAAGTGACTATCAGTGCCCTGCCTGGTCATGAATATTTTGCGGAAGTGGATTTTATTTACCCCTTTTTGGACAGCAAAAGTAACACCGCCATGGCTCGTTTGACCATGAATAATTCAAATCATAGGCTCAAACCTGACATGGTTGCTGACATCACCATAAGTTCCAATCAACCCCAATCAGTACTGACAGTTCCCAAATCAGCCGTAATCCGGCTTGGCAACAGTGACCGTGTGGTTTGGGCCATGAATCCAGGTGAGTACAAATCCATCAATGTTGAATTAGGCCATGCCAATGATCAGTATTTTGAAATCATCTCAGGACTTGAACCAGGTGACAAGGTGGTTACTTCGGCTCAATTTTTACTGGACTCAGAATCCAGCCGTGCTTCTGATTTAAGTAGTTATGAAGTCAAAGCAGATAAACCGGCACCAAGCGCCCGAACTTTTGGCGTCATTCAAGCCATAGAGGGTGATTTAATTACCATAAATCGCGATGCGATTGCTAAGTGGAACCGGCCTGCTGCAACGGTTGAATTTAAATTAAATGATGATTCCAAGCCATTGAAAGTAAAAGATAAAATTGATTTTACATTCATCATCCAGGATGGTGATTTTATTGTCACGGAAGTCCATCAATTATTGAATGAGGTGGGTCATGATTAACGCCATCATCAAGTGGTCAATCCACAATCGGGTGATGGTGCTGATCATGACTGCTGTGGTGCTGTTCAGTGGCATTTATGCGGTTAAAAACACACCGGTGGACGCCATACCTGATTTGTCAGATGTGCAAGTTATCGTCAAAACCAGTTACCCGGGACAGGCACCTCAAGTGGTTCAAGATCAAGTAACGTACCCTTTGACCACTGCCATGCTGTCAGTGCCCGGTGCCAGTACCGTGCGTGGTTATTCTTTTTTTGGCGATTCCTATGTTTATATCCTGTTTGATGATGATACAGACATTTACTGGGCTCGCAGTCGGGTTTTGGAATATTTGAACCAGGTTGAACTGCCAGCAACAGCCAAAGCTCAATTAGGTCCTGATGCCACCGGTGTTGGTTGGGTTTATTTGTATGCTTTGCATGATCGTTCGGAGCAACATGACTTGCATGAACTACGCAGTTTACAGGATTGGTTTCTGAAGCAAGAGTTGCAATCTGTACCGGGCGTCTCGGAAGTGGCTTCACTGGGTAGCATGGTTAAACAGTATCAAGTCGAAGTCAATCCTGAAAAGCTCAAAGCCTATGACATTCCCTTGTCACACATAAAAATAGCGATTGAACAAGGTAATCAGGAAGTCGGTGCTTCAGTGATTGAAATGGCGGAGGCCGAATACATGGTGCGCACCGACGGTTATATCCAAAGCACTACGGACCTTGAGAACATTCCATTGGGCTTATCTGCACAACAAACACCCTTGTTGCTGCGTGATGTTGCGACTGTGAGTTTAGGTCCATTACCACGACGGGGGCTGGCTGATTTGAACGGTGAAGGTGAAGTCGCCGCGGGGATCGTGGTGATGCGTTATGGTGAAAATGCCCGCAGCACCATTGATGCAGTGCGTGATAAGTTAAACACATTAAAAAAAGGCTTGCCAGCTGGTGTTGAAATCGTGACTGTCTATGATCGATCAGGGTTGATTGATCGTTCGGTTGCCAACTTATGGCAAAAGCTGCTTGAAGAATTTTTAATTGTGGCGCTGGTGTGTGTGGTATTTCTGTTTCACCTGCGCTCATCACTGGTCGCAATCATCAGTTTGCCCATTGCCATTATTCTGGCGTTTGTGGTGATGTATTGGCAAGGATTGAATGCCAACATCATGTCTTTGGGCGGTATCGCCATTGCCATTGGTGCCATGATTGATGGTGCCATCGTGATGATCGAAAACATGCACAAAAATCTGGAAAAACCTGAGAACAAATCAATGAACCGTTGGCAAATTGTAGCAAAATCCGCTACCGAAGTGGGCCCTGCTCTGTTTTTCAGTTTGCTGATCATCACGGTTAGTTTTGTACCGATATTCGCTCTGGAGGCTCAAGAAGGCAAATTATTCTCACCTTTGGCTTTCACCAAAACTTATGCCATGGCAGCCGCTGCCCTGCTCGCCATCACCCTGGTGCCGGTTTTGATGGGTTATTTTATCCGTGGCAGAATTCGCAAAGAGCAAGAGAATCCGTTGAACCGAATGCTGACAGCAGTCTATCGGCCATTACTTTCAGGCTTGCTTAAATTTCCTAAAACCACTGTACTGCTGTTTGTATTACTGTTGTTAAGCGGCTTATGGCCTTTGTCAAAACTCGGCAGTGAATTTATGCCTGATTTGGACGAAGGTGATTTGATGTATATGCCAACCACTGATCCGGGCATTTCGATTGGCAAAGCCCGTGAATTGCTGCAACAAACTGACCGTTTGATTGCCACCGTGCCTGAAGTCGAATTGGTGCTGGGTAAAATGGGCCGTGCTGAAACAGCCACAGATCCCGCACCCTTGACCATGATTGAATCCTATATCAAACTCAAACCCAAGGACCAATGGCGAGCAGGCATCACCACCGATGACTTGATTGATGAGTTGAACGAAAAAATTCAAATTCCAGGTTTGACCAATGCCTGGGTCATGCCCATAAAAACCCGCATCGATATGCTGGCTACCGGTATCAAAACACCGGTTGGCATCAAGGTTTCCGGCCCTGATTTACAAGAATTACAGCATGTTGGACAACAGCTTGAAACCATTTTGAGTCAGGTTCCAGGTACCGCTTCGGTTTATTCGGAAAAAGTAGCTGGTGGTCGCTACATCAAAATCAACATCGATCGATTCAAAGCGGCCAGTTACGGTTTAAACATGCAAACCGTACAACAAATCATTGCCCATGCCATAGGTGGCAGAACCATCACTGAGACCATCGAAAACAATGAGCGTTACTCAGTTAATCTCCGCTTCCCGCAGAATTACCGGGACTCCCCTGAACAGTTGCAACAATTGCCAATCGTCACTGATAAGGGTTTGCATCTGACATTGGGACAAGTCGCTGATATTGTTGTGGAATTAGGTCCTCCCATCATCAAAAGTGAAAACAGCCGCATCAATGCCTGGACATTGGTAGATATCAAAGATGTTGATGTGGGTAGTTATGTGCAAGCAGCGCAAGAAGCAGTTGATAGCCAATTAAAGCTCAAACCGGGCTATGCCATTAAATGGGCTGGCCAGTACGAATACATGCTGCGTGCCAAAGAAAAACTGGGATTGGTGGTACCCATGACTTTGCTGATCATTGTGGTGTTGCTGTTTTTGAGTTTTAAAAACTGGTCTGAAGTGGCCATCGTTATGGGCACATTTCCGTTGGCTTTGGCCGGTAGTTTTTGGCTTTTGTACTGGCAAGGATACAATTGGTCGGTAGCGGTTGGCGTAGGCATGATAGCGCTTGCTGGGGTTGCGGTTGAAACCAGTGTCATTATGCTGGTATATTTGCGCCATGCGATTGAAAAATTCCAAACAAATCAACAAAACATGACCTTACAACAAGCGATTCTAGATGGCGCCAGTTTGCGAATTCGACCGGTTTTAATGACTGCTGTGGCTACTATCCTTGGGTTACTGCCCGTATTGTTAGGCAAAGGAGATGGCTCTGAAGTCATGAGTAGACTGGCCGCTCCAATGGTCGGTGGTATGATCAGCGCATTGTTGCTGACACTGCTACTGGTTCCCGTGATTT
>JAUHXW010000242.1 GCA_030426705.1 Gammaproteobacteria bacterium | reverse complement strand
GTCGCTACGCTCCTTGGAAATGCTAATCATGCGATTTTTATTGAATAGAAAGTGATTGGCACTATATCATTACGCAATCGAATTTTTGTGAAAACCATGGCCGCTACGTTCATTAAGAATTTTTTTAAAATGGAATCATCAGCAGGTATTCTGCTGTTTTTATCTGCTGTTTTGGCATTAATCATAGCCAATTCTCCTCTGTCCAAATATTATGATTTATTGTTAAATACACCAGTTGCCATTCAAGTTGGTGCGTTAAATATTGCCAAACCTTTGTTGCTCTGGATCAATGATGGCTTAATGGCTGTCTTTTTCTTCCTGGTTGGTCTTGAGCTGAAACGCGAGCTGATTGAAGGGGAATTATCTGACAAGAAAAATATTGTATTGCCAGGTGTAGGTGCGCTTGGCGGCATGCTGGTTCCTGCCCTGGTGTTTTTCTGGTTCAACAAAGATGACCCACAAGCTTTACAAGGTTGGGCCATACCTGCAGCCACCGACATCGCCTTTGCGCTGGGCGTATTAAAATTGCTTGGGCCACGAGTTCCTACCAGTTTGAAGATTTTTCTCACATCTTTAGCGATTTTCGACGACATTGGCGCCATTTTGGTGATTGCATTTTTCTATACATCGCAAATTTCCACCACGGCTTTAATCGTTGTCGCTTGTTGTGTTCCGTTGTTGTGGCTGATCAACAAGAAAGGCATCGAAGACACCAGTACCTACATCATGATTGGTGTGGTCATGTGGGTTGCCATGTTGAAATCAGGTGTCCATGCCACTTTAACGGGTGTCATTCTTGCCATGTTCATACCAATCAAATCCCGTATCAGGCCTGACTACTCACCTCTGAAAGATTTAGAGAATAATCTGCATTCTGCTGTGGCTTATATCATCTTGCCTATATTTGCTTTCGCCAACTCGGGTATCAATTTATCAGGTGTTGGTTTGGAACAAATGATGCATCCGGTTCCTTTGGGCATTGCTCTTGGTCTGGTTGTCGGGAAGCAAGTAGGCATCTTTAGCTTGTGTTGGCTCACCATTAAGATGGGTTGGACATCCCTGCCCGAGCGATGTAACTGGATTTCTTTGTATGGAATCTCTGCTTTGTGTGGTATCGGCTTCACCATGAGTTTATTCATTGGTTCTTTGGCTTATGAAGAAACCCAATTCGATATCTTTTTTGATGAACGTTTGGGCATCATTATCGGTTCCATGGTTTCTGCCTTGATAGGTTTCTTTGTGTTAAAAACTCAGTTTGGTGGTAAGGAAATGCAGGAATCCAAAACCTAAAAACCATTACTTGATTGGTTTTTGCCATGAATGTTCGACCAATCAAAACCTTCAAAATAAGAGCCTGTCAGAAATTTTAGCTGGGGTCTGTTACAATTCTTTGAAGAGAGCTGAGCTTTTTCATTCGAGCCAGCAAGCGCATACACCTGATCCACTCATATTGCAATTGTAAATTGACAACTTCATCTTGTTATTTTCACGCAGTGAAAGACACCTCCATGGATGGAGTTGTTTAGCGTTAGTTGGACACGAAAGCTGAGCGCAAGTGTAATGCCGCAGTCCGAGCTCGAAGCGGAAGCGTAAGCCCCAAAGGCACACCTTTAAAGACGATGGACTCACCCTCTGTCAAATCACAAACTTCTGGCGGTAAATGACATCAACCATTTTTCCAAGGTCAACCAGGCATTACCAGCCAATCGTCCTTTGATGATGCGATCAATGTTTGATAATTGTTTCAAGCAAGATTCCCAATGCGCCAATGGATAACGATTGAGCGCAGATTGAACAATGGCTTGTCGGTTTTGCCAAATATTAAACTTGCGATAATCCGCAGGTGATACATTGCGATTTTGTGACCGGATAAAAGCCAGTTCACTCAGCATCCGGGTTTCACGTTCCAAAGCCCAATGAATCACCACGGGAGGGATGTCATTTTTCTTTAACGATCGCAATATCCTGATGGCTCTGGCAGGTTGATTTTCGAGCAAGGCATCGGTTAATCGAAACACATCAAATCGAGCACTGTCTGCCACCAATCCAGCAATGTCTTTACCTGTGATGGTTTGATTCGGGAAACGCATTTTAAGTTTTTCCAGTTCCTGTGCGCTGACTTAACAAAGAGATGGCGTCATTATCGACTTGTAGGCCTATGGACTGACAACGTTGTCTGATCCATTGTGGCAGTTCAGCAGCTTTGGGTTGATAAACCCTGAGGTAGGCGCCTTTATCGATGATGGTTTTAACCCACTTGGTTTTGTCATTGGCTGCATTCCATTCATCGCACCGAATCAACAACATCACATCAGCAGGCATGTTCTCTATAAATTCAACAATGCTTTTGGAGCCCTTGGTTCCTGGTTTACCGCTGGGAAGGTGCAAATCAATGATTCTTTGTTCAGCAAACAGCGACATATTACCTGCACTGTTTTGTAGTTCATGCCATTGGAAACTGTTATCCACCAAGTAAGTTTCCCGTTCAGAGAAGCCTTGTTCAGCGGCTTTATGCTTGATGGCATCACTGGCTTCCTGCAACTGCAACGGCTCATCTCCAACCAGTAAATAGACAGGCAACAATCCCTGTTTGAGGTGTCCTGCCAACTGGTTGATATAAAGCCGCATGTTGTTTTATTGTTGGTTGGCGATGGTGCGTATGATCATTTGAGCCATGTCTTGGTACAATTGTGTTCGCAATACCTGTTCCTCAGCCTGCGCGCCTGAAATTTGACCAATATCGAAAGCATAATCCCGTGATAGGGACAGTGTTTTTTCCTTGATGGCGACCCGATCTGTAAAATGTACCGTAAAAGTCAAATCATAATCCAAGCGGTATTCCTGAACCCGATTGTTGGTACCAATTGATTGCACTTGTTTTTTTAAATCATCTTTCACAATAATCAACTTGGCAGTCGCTGCTGACGCACTATCAACCAGTTGTATGCCCTGATTGGATAATGCCAAGGCCAATGGTCGATACAATGGTGTGCTGACGGGATGCTGGATAAAAGTTTTGTTATAGGCATCATCTAATTGCACAGCGGTCTTCAGGTGATAACCACATGCAGCGAGTGATAATATACATATCAACAGCGTTATTTTCTTCATGAAACCACCACATTGACCAAACGTTTAGGCACCACTATCACTTTGCGAATGGTTTTGCCTTCTAAAAATCGTTTGACGTTTTCCTCTGCCATCGCCAATGCTTCAACATCCTCTTTGGCCGCGTTGGTTGCTACTGAAATTTTGGCACGTAATTTACCATTGACCTGCACCACCATTTCAATTTCATCTTGCACCAAAGCCGATTTATCAACTTTGGGCCAGGAAACATCGCATAACAGCTGCTCTTGACCAAATTGTTCCCACAAAACCTGCGTCATGTGTGGTGCAAATGGACTCAACATTTTCACCAAATGACTCCAGCCTTCATATCTGACTGCCATGCCATTGTGACTGTCATCATCAAATTTGGTCATGGCATTGGTCAATTCCATCATGGCAGCAATGGCGGTGTTAAAAGTTTGCCGTTCACCAATGTCGGTGGTCACTTTTTCAATGGTTTGATGAATCTTCAAACGCACTTCTTTTTGTGCTTTATCTAAATCACCTTCAAAGGCAAAAGTCTTGCCTTCACTGGCAGCTAAAAATTGGGTGACCTGATACCAGACTCGATTCAAATAACGAGCAGCCCCTTCCACACCTTCATCTGACCATTCCAAAGATTGTTCTGGTGGTGCCGCAAACATCGAAAACAAACGCACCGTATCAGCACCGTATTGATTAATCAAATCCTGAGGATCAACCGTATTGCCTTTGGATTTTGACATTTTGGCACCGTCTTTCAACACCATACCTTGTGTCAGCAAGTTCACAAACGGTTCATCGGATTTAACCAACCCCTGGTCGCGCAGCACTTTGTGATAAAAACGCGCGTACAACAAATGCAAAATGGCGTGTTCAATACCGCCAATGTATTGATCTACAGGCAACCAATGGTCGGCTTCCCGGCTCAACATACCACCTTCATATTGAGGACAGGTGTAACGTGCGTAATACCAGGATGACTCCATAAAGGTATCGAAGGTATCGGTTTCGCGTGTCGCTGGTTTGCTACACTTTGGACACGTAGTTTCATAAAACTCAGGCATCTTTTTGATGGGAGAACCACCGGTTTCATCAAAAGTCACATCTTCAGGCAACACCACAGGTAACTCATCTTCAGGAACAGCCACCGCACCACAATCGTCACAATAAATCACTGGAATTGGGCAACCCCAGTAACGTTGGCGAGAAACACCCCAATCTCGCAGGCGGTAATTGATTTGAACACGGCCAGTGCCTTCGGCTTCAAAATGTTTCGCCATGGCAGCAAAAGCCTGATCGAAATCCATATCAGTGAATTCACCCGAATTCATTAAAGTGCCTTTATCAGTAATGGCCGCTTCGTTTAAATCACCCATCGCATCAATGACTTGAGTAATCGGTAAATCATATTTTTGCGCAAATTCATAATCACGTTGATCGTGCCCAGGAACAGCCATCACCGCACCGGTTCCATAGGTCATCAACACAAAATTGGCTACCCAAACCGGTACTTTTTCACCAGTCAAAGGATGAATGGCATCGAATCCTGTGTACATGCCTTTCTTTTCCATGGTC
>JAUHXW010000241.1 GCA_030426705.1 Gammaproteobacteria bacterium | reverse complement strand
TACTCAATCACATCTTCACTTAAGCGCATGGTGACTGACTTCTTCAGCTTGGACGCATAAGGGTTTTTTCTTTTCTTCAGTTGAGATAAATCGTATTCTTTTTTCATAATTTCATTCTCGATAAAACATACTTTCTGTTTTAGTAGCCTTTCTTGCTGATATGATTCTTAATGTATTTTCAGATGGCTGTTCACAATGACAAACCAATAGCAGCCTGGTTTTATTACTCATCCCCAGTAAAAGGTAGCGGTCTTCCTCTAACTGTGAATGTTGTTCATCATAAAATTGAACAGCAAACTCATCATAAAATACTGACCTGGCTTCTTCGAAGGAAACACCATGCTTCCTTTGGTTTTTTATATTCTTTGCCTCATCCCACTCAAATTGAATCATACATACATTGTATGGACACTTTTGTCTTATATCAAGACATATGTTTCTTACACACCCCTCAATCCCCTCTCAAGAGGGGAGGCAGATCTGAGTTGAACTTAGCAATATTCAAATATAAAGTTTGTACTCCCAATAAAACTTACTGCTACAACTATCAATCCCCACCACCTTTCAGTAAAATAATTCTCAGCGTTAAAAAAACACAAACTATGAAATTTATTTTTGCCCTATTACTTTGCTTTACTTGGAAGCTTACATTGGCAGCTTGTCCAGATGAGCAGGTTTACCCTGATAATACCTACCCGGAATTGACCATTGAAACCACGATGGGGAATATTGTGGTGGAACTGGATCGCAATCGGGCACCGATTACGGTGAACCATTTTTTACGGTTGGTGAAGGACAAAGCTTATGATGACAACCTGATTCATCGGGTGGTGGCTGATTATGTGGTGCAATCGGGTGCTTTTAAGGCTGACTTATCGGATGTGAAAAGTTGTGGTACGATTTATAATGAGTCGGGAAATGGTTTGAGTAATGACCGGGCGACCATCGCCATGGCACGTTATGACGACCCACATTCGGCCAGCAGCAGTTTTTATATCAATGTGAAGGACAACCACAATTTGAACCCCAATAAAAAATCCTGGGGTTATACGGTGTTTGGCTATGTGGTTTCCGGCATGGATGTGGTGAATCAAATTGCCCAAGTCAAAACGGGGTTTAACACCGAACTGGATGCACAAAATGTGCCTGTTGAACCCATAAAAATCATATCTGTGAGGATGAATTGATGAGTGAAGATTTCATAAGTTTTGAGAAAACTGATCAACTGTGTGTGATCTATGTCAACGGTGAAGTGGATTTATCCAATTCCTCAGAGGTCAGAAAAACCATCCTCGGCGCTTTAAAAACCACGCCTGAAGTGGTGGTCAACTTGGAAAAAGTGGAATACATTGATTCTTCAGGCATCGCTGCCATGGTAGAAGGTTTACAGTTTGCCAACAGCAACGGTAAAAAGTTCAAGCTCAGCCAACCCAGCCAACAAGTCAGTTCAATCCTTGAATTGGCACGTCTCGACCAGGTGTTCACCATTGAGTAAATACCTCATCAAACAAATCGAGTCAGTCGGCATGTGGTCTTTTCAGGCCATTGAGCGACTCGGCTTTGCCATGCGTTTGTTCTGGGACAGCTTTTATTGGTTGATTGTTGGCAGACGCTACAAACAAAAAGTTCGATTGCGCCAGGTGGTAGAGCAAGTTCGAGTCAATGGCTTTGATGCTTTGCCCATCGTCACAGCTTTGTGCTTTGTGGTTGGCATGATGCTGTCCATCCAATTGCTCTATGCTCTGTCAGATTTTGGCGCAGAGTCGCAGGTTTTACTCGCCATTGCCAAATCCGTTACCCGCGAGTTCTCACCTTTGATTACCGGGGTGATTGTGGCCGGTCGTTCCGGTGCAGCGATAGCAGCCCGTATTGGTTCTCAAGTAGTCTCGCAGGAGATAGATGCCTTGAAAGTGATGGGTATTGTGCCCGTTCGTTATTTGGTGTTGCCACCTTTACTGGGGCTGATGATATCCATGCCGCTGTTGGTCATTTGTGCCGATTTCACCGCCATCTTTGGTGGCGCTATATTCAGTGTGCACAAACTGGACATGAGCATCAGCGCTTATCTGGTTGAGTCATTCAATGTATTGGTAGTCGGTGATGTGTTACAAGGTCTAATCAAAAGTGTGGTGTTTGGCATCATCATTGTCCTGGTTGGCGCCACCACTGGTTTTTATGTCACCGGCGGAGCTGAAGGCGTGGGTAAAGCCACCACCAGCGCTGTAGTGATTTCGATTTCTTTCATTGTATTGGCGGATATGATTGCCAGTTACTTTTTGACCCAATAATATGACCGAAGCAAACGACAACAAGGAATCAGTCATAGAGGTGAGCAACCTGGTCACCCATTATGGCTTACGAAAAATCCTCGACGGTGTTGATTTCAATGTCAAAAAAGGTGAGATCAGGGTCATCATGGGCGGTTCGGGGTCAGGCAAGTCAACACTGCTCTGGCATATTTTGGGTTTGTATCAACCCACTGTAGGTGAAATCAAACTATTGGGGCAGGACATCCAAAAAATCAGCTTCAATGACATGCTCAAGTTGAAACAGGACATCGGTGTATCCTTCCAAAGCGGCGCCTTGTTTTCCTCGATGACTGTGGGTGAAAACGTGGCCCTGCCCTTACGCGAATTCACTGATTTGGATGAAAACACCATCCGCATCATTTCACGCATGAAGCTGGAAGTGGTGAATCTGGGTGGTTTTCATAAATTGATGCCCTCACAATTATCTGGCGGTATGATTAAACGGGCGGCGCTGGCCCGTTCAATTGTGATGGATCCCAAGTTATTATTTTTCGATGAACCATCAGCAGGACTTGATCCGGTTGTGGCTTCAGAAATTGATGATTTGATTTTGTCATTGCGTGACACCATGGGCATGAGCATGGTGGTGGTTACCCATGAATTGGACAGCGCTTTCAAGATTGCTGATAAAATCACGGTTTTGGACAAAGGCAAGAATCTGTTGACTGGCACAGTCGAAGAAATTAAAAACTCGAAGAACAAAAGGGTCATGGATTTGTTACAAAGACGTTCAAGGCATGATAAATTAGATCCCAAGGATTACCTCAAAAGACTTACACAGGAAAATTACACGCTATCATGAAAAGACACATCAGCAATTATTTTTGGGTGGGCTTGTTTACTTTAACCGTATCAATCCTGACGTTGTGGTTGATGGTCAAAATGACCGGCAAAGAAACCGATGCCGTCGAATACAGCAGTTATTACGAAAACGTCACCGGCCTGGGTTATGGGACACCGGTTTATTTTGAGGGTTATCGGATTGGCCAGGTTGAATCGATTAAACCAGAATTCAAACAAACCAAACTCGATTTCAAAGTCACCTATTCAGTGGTCAAAGGCTGGAAAATCCCCAAAGATTCAACCGCGCAAATCAACTCAGCAGGCTTATTGGCTGATATGTCTATCAACATCAATGGTGGCGAAGCCAAAACCTATTTCGCCGAAGGCGAGGTGATTCCGGGCAAACCGCCTGCAGACCTGTTCGCACAATTAGGCGAAGTCTCTGATGACATCACCGACATCACCGAGGAAAAACTCAAGCCCATGCTGGACATGCTGTATGAACGCTTGGACAGCATCACGCTGCAAATCGATGAAGGTCTGCCTGATATCATGGGTAACATCAAAAGCTCCACTGAACAACTGGATCAGATGATGGCCTCAGCCAACAACATTCTGAGCGATCAAAACATCCAGAATATCGACGAATTCATTGCCAATTTGGCCAAACTCAGTGACCAAATGCAGGCTTCAATCAAAGCGCTTGATCAAGGCCTTGAAAACATCAATGGCTTGGTCACCGATGCGCGCGGCCTGATTACAGGAGACAACTCAGAGATGGCCGAAATCTTGAAAACAGCGTCTAAGAGTATGCTGGCTTTGTCCAACAAACTCGACAGCATCACCAATGAACTGGAAAGTGCCTCTATGAACCTCAATGAAGCCACCAATCTTATTCGCAAAAACCCTTCGTCTTTGATATTTTCTTCAGAGTCAGATATACAGGATGATGACTTATGAAAGTAATAACTAGACTGTTTTTCGTTTTGATAACCGCCCTGGTTTTGACTGCTTGTGGTAACAGTCAAACACAAACCAAAAAATACTTCCGCATCAACACCACTGAAGCAGTCAATGCTGAATCGGTAAAGGCGGACACATTGGTGGTTAAAAGACCCACTGCATTAAGCATCCTCGGTGGACGGCCCATGGTTGCCACTAAAGAAGACAACTCATTGGTTCAATTATCGAATCATTTCTGGTTAGAGTCACCCAAGGTGTTACTCCAGGACATTTTGAAAACATGGGCTGAAAAGCATTGGAAACAAATCACTTATCAAGTACCGCAACAACAAGCGCATCATATTTTGAATACCCGTATTCTGGCTTTCGAAAAAAATCAGAATCAGGCTTTGGTTACATTGGAATTCAGTTTATATAACGAAGACAATCAATTACTGTTCACCACCCGACTGTCCCAACAGCAAGAACTGACTGGTGAAGGCTACAAAGCCTTTGCCAAAGCCATCGGCCAGGCCATTGATACCATTTTGAACCAATTGAGCGAGCAACTACATCATGTTATCAAATCGACTGATTGATGAATTGGGTTTGTTGCGACTGACAACAAAACAAGCTCAACAAAACAATG
>JAUHXW010000240.1 GCA_030426705.1 Gammaproteobacteria bacterium | reverse complement strand
GATTAAAACCAAATACGCTTGGTTCTATGAGTTGTTTTATCCGGGTCAGGCGTTCACACAGTGAATCTTTCGCATTGTGAATGGTCTTTAAATGTATGAAACCATTAATTTTGCTGTTATTCAGTTTTTCCATACAAGCCAATGAATTGGTAGAAGCCGCCAAGGAGCGTCTTAATCATGTTGTGATTTATGATGGTTCTTATCAAAAAATTGAATATCCCCTGGGTGATGTAGATGAAAACAAAGGTGTTTGTACCGATGTGATCATCAGGAGTTACCGAGCCTTTGGGGTTGATTTGCAAGAGCTTGTGCATGAAGACATGAAAGATCATTTTGATCAATACCCACAAATTTGGGGGTTAGCAAAGCCAGACAGTAACATTGATCACCGCAGGGTGCCAAACCTTGAAGTGTTCTTTAAACGCTTTGGAAAATCACTGCCAATCACCGACAAGGGCAAAGATTACAAGCCTGGAGACTTGGTGACCTGGCGCTTAACAGGTTCAAATTTGCCTCATATTGGTATCGTCAGCGACCAGTTATCACCTTCTGGCAACTATAAAATCATACACAACATAGGTTTGGGGCCACAAATCAATGACATGTTGTTTGATCATAAAATAGTTGGGCATTATCAATTCTGACAAAAACTTTAATTCTTCCAGGAAATCACAAAGCCAAACCTTTGAAATTAATCAGCAACTGACGAGCTTCGCTACAATCTTGTAACGCTTTGAGCATCAAATTGGGTTCAAAGCCTTCGGACAATAAGTCTTGTTGACGTTGTTGAATGTAAGCTTGCATGATTTCTGTGGTCCATTCGGGGTGAAATTGCACACTCCAAACGTGATTTTGGTAGCGAAAAGCATGGTTTTCATCTTTGGCACAAGATGCCAAAAGCTTTACAGATTGAGGTAGCTTAAGCACCACTTGTTGGTGTGAAACCAGTGTATTAAAAGCAGCTTGCTTGTTAAGCTGTCCCAACAGTGGGTCTTCTGTTCCGGCTTGGGTCAATTGACATAAACTGTGCCCCATATTCCGTCCTTTGGGGTTATAGTCAACCCGCCCGCCCAGCAGCTCGGCCAATAATTGGTGGCCAAAACAAACCCCCAATACAGGGACTTTTAATTCAATTACCTTTTCAAGCCAATGTTGGGTTTTAATCATCCACGGTGACTGCTCAGTAACCATGGCAGCTGAACCGGTGATGACAACGCCATCAATGGATTCAAGTTCGGTTGGTAACGATTGGCCCCTGTGTACATTAATGATTTGGACCTGATCTGCTGTGACGTCCATACCACGGATAAAATAGTCAGCGAAGCTGCCATACGGTTGCGCTAGTGCAACTGGGTCCCCAGTTTGAATGATGACAATCATCAATGTAAGTCTGGTGGGGCCAGACGAATGGCTTCCTCGAGAGAACTTTTACCGTCTTTGAGCAATTTGGCAATGGCGATTCTTAATGGCAACATACCTTGCTTGTAAGCTACTGATGTGACCTTTTCTGATGGCATGTCGTTCTTAATCAATTTCCTCACTTCCTGATCAATGGGCATCATTTCGAACACGCCCGAGCGGCCATGGTAGCCGGTGTTGCGGCACTCGTCACAACCCACGGCTTCATACAATTCTTTGGGTGGTGATATATCAAAAGGGTGTACCATGGAAACCCATTTTTCGGCATCAACTTTGGTGGGTTTTTTACAATGCGGACAGAGCAAGCGAATGAGGCGTTGTGCCAAAACGCCTGCCAAGGTGCTGCGCAGCAAATAATCAGGTACGCCCAAATCCAGCAAACGGTTGATACTGGATGGGGCATCATTGGTGTGCAAAGTGGAAAGTACCAAGTGCCCTGTCAAAGAGGCTTGTACCGCCATGGTGGCGGTTTCCAAATCACGAATCTCACCAATCATGATGATGTCTGGGTCTTGACGCATCAGGGTTCTGACACCATCGGCAAAATTCAAGCCAATTTTGGGGTTCACTTGCATCTGGTTCAATATCGGATCGACCATTTCAATCGGGTCTTCAACCGTAGAAACATTCACTTCTGGTGTGGCTAATTTTTTTAAGGTCGAATACAAAGTGGTGGTTTTACCTGAGCCAGTAGGTCCAGTGACTAAAATGATGCCATTGGGGCGTTCAATCAACTGTTTCCAAATGTTTGCCTCACGTTCATCAAAGCCCAAATCCTGATAATCAACCACTGCGTCTGGGTCAAAAATACGCATCACGCATTTTTCACCAAATGTGGTTGGCATCGTAGATACACGCAATTCTATTTCACGGTCGCCCTGGGACAGGGTTTTAATCCGACCATCCTGGGGTCGGCGTTTTTCGGCCACGTCGATGCGCGATAGAATTTTGATGCGGCTGGTTACTGCAGCCATCACCGATGGCGGTAAATCATAGACTTTCAGCAGTTTTCCATCAATTCTGAATCTGACAAACCCATTATCGCGTTTGGGTTCCAAATGAATATCACTGGCCCGCTGGTCAAAAGCATATTGCAACAACCAATCAACCAAGCCAATAACGTGCTGATCGTCGGCATTGATGTCTTTGTTGGCGCCTAATTTGACCAGTTGCTCTAAATTCAGTATGGGGTCATTACCCGAATTTTTGTGGTGTTTTTTGGCGCTTTGTACTTGTTTATTGACACCATAAAATTCAAACAATAAGCGCTGGATGTCTATCGGGTTGGCGTGAACCCTTTTGATGCGTTGCCGGTGTATCTTTTGTATATCATTTACCCATGCGGTGTTGTTGGGATCTGCCACAGCTATGGTAATCACGTCAGGGTCTACAGCAACAGGTAATATTTGATGCTGGCGGGCATAAGCTTGAGAGATGACTTGAGTGACTTGATTGACATTGATCTTGGTTGGGTCAATCTTCAGGTAGTCAAGGTTACTTTTTTTGGCCACCCATTGGGTCAAAAACTCCATGGTTATGGGCTTACCTGTTTTGTTGTTGGTAAGCTTATTATCAATGATAGATATGTAGGGGTGAACTGAAGAAGAGACCACAGTTGATCGTTCCAACAGCATGGCAAAATCTTTTTGTGAAATGATTTTTGCCGCCAGCCATTGTTTGGCAATATTGGCCATGAAGTTGTTTTTAATGGTTTTCGCTGCTGTCATCAAATAATTTGTCCAGGTTTTCTGCTGTTAATATTGTAGCTGATGTGCCTTGCAGATAACAATCTTTGCCCAGTAGCATCAAGACATGACTGCAGTATTTTTTTACCGCTTGTAAATCGTGGCACACCATCACTACAGAATTGTTTTTGCTGTACTCATTGAACATTTGCATGATGTGTTTCTGATAAACCACATCGAGGTGATTCAGCGGTTCATCCAGCAACAGATGATTGGCTTGTTGTACCAGACAGGTAGCGATTTCAATTTTTTTTCGCTCACCACCTGACAATTTAGCAATTGACCGGTGACGTAATTCCTGTATTTTGCACTGCTGTATAATCGATTCAACCAGCTTCAAATCTTCGGATTTGCTGGTGAGCCAGGGGAAACGTCCCATTCTGATGGCGTCTTCTACCAGAAAAGGTAAACAAGGTTCCTGTTGTTGAAACAAATAACTGATTTTTTGTGCCCGATGCCGGTGGTTAATGCCTGTAAAGGCGAGCCCATCCACCAGCAATTTACCTTGGTATTCATTGGAAATACCAGCCAGAACATTGAGCAAGGTCGACTTTCCTACACCATTTCTGCCAACAATACCCCAAAACTGGCCGGGTTCGAATTTTATCGACAAGTCTTTAATTAGCTGGAATGGCCCTTGAAAAATTTGAATGTCTTCTAGTTCAATCATCACAGCTTCCTGTTGAGCCAAATAAAAACAGGTACTCCAATCAAGGCGGTGAAAATACCCACAGGCAACTGCACCGGAGCCATCACGGTTCTGGCAAGTGTGTCTGCAATCAACAAGAATCCGGCACCGACAATGACAGACATTGGTATCAACTGATGGTGTTTGAAACCCACCAGCATTCTGACGATATGCGGGATGATTAAACCAACAAAGCCAATGGTTCCAGCTTGGGCCACGGCCATAGAGGTGAGGATGGCAGTGATGATGAAAATTTGTAAATTCAAGTTTTTGGTGTTAACGCCGGATTTTTGTGCGAACAAATCACCTCGAGCCAGAATATCCAATGAACGTGCCTGTTTTTGTAAAATCATGAATATGATTATCAATATGACTGGCATCAAACCATTCAATTGGGCAAAAGATAAATCACCCATCATCCAAAACATCATAGACTTAATCTGATGTCCATCAGCAGTGGCCAAAATAAAGCTGATGAGAGCAGCGAATCCAAAAGCCAAAACAACACCGTTTAAAGTGATTTTATTGGGGCGGAATTCACCGGCAAAGCTTAGCTTAAGCAGAATAATAGTTGCCATCAAACTGCCGAAGAAACCACTGATAAACAAAGTCAGGGATGAAACGGTTAAGCCAGTAATGATGACCAATAACTGAATCACAGCGGCACCCCCGGAAACACCAAGAAGATAAGGATCAGCCAAAGGGTTTTTTACCAGATTTTGAATCAACAGCCCCGCAAGTGACAAACTGGCTCCTACCAGAATCGCATTGACAGCTCTTGGAAAGCGCAGTTGCCAAATGATTTCATGAAAAGCTGAGGATGAATCCCACAGTGCCTGAATAGGTACAGATACCGAGCCTGATAATAAACACAC
>JAUHXW010000004.1 GCA_030426705.1 Gammaproteobacteria bacterium | reverse complement strand
GCCGCCGGCGGTCCATTAAATGCTTAAACATGTCGCAATGCCATCACCAATAATTTGGCCGACAGTTTTTCTTTAAAAGTTGTCGGCTGGTTTAATTGCATC
Source organism: Gammaproteobacteria bacterium (assembly GCA_030426705.1). GTDB lineage: Bacteria > Pseudomonadota > Gammaproteobacteria > Xanthomonadales > Marinicellaceae > Marinicella. Next base: position 27,019 of record JAUHXW010000004.1, on the reverse strand, counting down.
ATTTTTAGAAAATGCGCTTCAGCATGAGCGGCTTTGACAAATTGCGCCTTGATCAGGGTTAACAAGGTGGAATATTTGTTTTTGGTGTTAAGCTTCAACCATTTCAAAGCGGCAATTAATTTCTTTTCATCCTCGGTAAAATCTTCACCAAAAGGGTAAGGCGGAAAGTAGCCTTGTTCCTGCGCTTTGGTAAAATGCTGTGCCACCATTTCAGGTGTATTGTGCCGGTATTGTTCTGGAATGTCCCAGTCAGGCGATAGTTTATTGTAGTAGACAGCCTGCGCCCGCAAGCTTTCCTGAAAGCGGCTGTCAGCAATACATATCAAACGCTTGACACAAGTTTCGTCTGATTGACCACGCAAATCTGCCATGCCATATTCAGTGACCACAATGTCGCGCAGGTGTCTTGGAATGGTGCAATAACCATATTTCCAGACAATGTTAGACTCTATGGCATCCTTACCGGCATGCACACTGCGCAACATCAAAATGGAACGGCTGTCATCCAAAGCATGCGCCATGGCTACGAAATTGTATTGGCCACCAACCCCACTGACCACTTGATGGTTTTCCAAGGTATCAGAGGCAGCCGCACCCATTAAGTCGACTTTCATGCAAGTGTTGATAAAACGCGCTTTGACCCTTTGTACCCGATCCAGGGCTTCACCACCATACAGTTCATTGATTTGACTGACCGGTGTCATTTGAAACAAGGCTTGTTGATTTTCATCCAGGCCGTGTAGCCACTGGTAAAATCGTTTGGAGCCCATAAAAAAGGCCGCGTGTAAAACAGCCCCATGAGCCAATTTATCACCCAAGCCATGTTGTTCCAACAATTGTAAATTTGTCGAGTCATGCAAATCAGCAGAAATCACCTGACCATTCGGCAAAGTGATTTTTCCTTTGTCATAACTTAAATCAGTCTTAAGAATGCCGAGGTACTGCAATCGCTTGAATGCTTTCGCGGTAATGAATTCTTCGATGACTTGCCACTCAAGCAATTTGCTCAAAGTATTTTCAGCCAACTGTTCAGTGATTTTTTCCTGATTGAGCAATGCTTGAATTTCAGCATCAGGGTAAACTTTTCTTTTTAAGATACCCGATTCGTAAAGTTGAGCAAAGCCTTCTACAAACATTTCACTGGCCGCATACAGGCCTTTAACAAAGGGTTTTGTATCACCCACTTCATTAATCAATGCCTGATGATTTTTGGTGATATGAGCCGATTCAAGCATGGCTTGATAGGTTTCGTTGTTTTGTTGCCTCAATTGGGTGCTGTAAACCAGCGCATCGGCCAGCGAACCGATGCCGATTTGTAATGTACCGCCGTCCTGTAATAGCGTGCTGCTCAATAGACCAATGCTGTAATCGGTCAGGTTTATGGGCTGCGCGGGTGCCGCAAATGGTTCAAAATAGGCATCCGAGTCGTCATATAGCAAATCAAAAAAATCTGCATCTACTTCTGCTTGACCACTCATAAAAGGCAGGTGTTCGTTGACCATGGCAATGATCAATGGCCGTGGTTTTCCTTTGCGTTCTGCGATGCGCACAATATCCAGGGTTAAGTCAGGATTACAACTCAAGCTGTAGCGATTGCCTTGTTTTCCTCTTTTTACGGCCACCATTTGCAAAATGACGTTGACATCCCGATCCACCATATCACGCGCCACATGCGTGTAGTTACTGCTGACATAATTATTTTGCGCGGTTCGGGAATGCAGCATTTTGCCTGATTGCATATAGAATTCACGCACTTTGATGTTGGCAGGTACACAGTCATGCTTGACGTCATCGATGTATACCAACTCTGGATATTGACCAAAAAATCGCTGCGTGAAACTTTGCAAAAAACGCCTTTCCAACAAAGAATTGCCTTGTGGTATTTCCAGTGACAACGCAGTAAAAATATCCAAGGAAATGTCTGAATGCTCCCTGGCATATTCATAGACCTGATTGATGATGGGGTTGGGTTTTCCTATACCCAAGGGTGTGCCAATAACCCAGTTTTTCCCCAGTTTACTTGTAATCAGCTCAACTGATGCTTCAATTTTATTAGTGATGATTGCCATGGTTCACAGTCAATTATTGACTCAACATTATAACCAAAAAAAGCACCTGTTTACCGGTGCTTTTTCGTGGAAATTATTTTGACTTGTAGAGACCTTTACTCGATTCTGGGCAATTGAGAAAAAAACATCTGGAATGTTTTTTCACGTAAGCCGCAAAGCGGTAAGCATCGAGGATGATGCGCATAAAAAGAATTAAAAATGTACCAATCAAGGCGGAAAATGCAGACCAATACACGGCTATTTCGTTTTTTTGTTAAGGCTTTTTGCCTCCGGCAATCCGCCATAACAACAAAACGAGCCTGTTATTGGCAAGTTTTTCAACGTTGAGTGGTACATTGTTAAACTTTTTGTCTTTGTACACGAATCGAGTAAAGGTCTCTTATATTAAAACTCGAAGCGACCGCCCAAATAAAAACCATCTATTTTCAGGTCGCTTTTGAAACTGTTGATGTTTTTCAGGTCAATATCCATGGTTCGATAACCCAAATCTGCACCAAATCCCAGTTTATTTTGATATTTCAACGCCACATCCAAATCCGTTACATGGTTGCTGTCGAAACTCAAGGCACTGACTGTTGCAGCAGTTGAAAAACCAGTAAAAGGTAAATCAAATTGAGCTTGTCCGTAAACCATTGGAATCCAGTCATCAAAATCTGACTCATCATCAATAACAGCCTCATATTTAAACCTTGAGTAACCATCAAAATATTTTGCAGTCAAACCCAAATCCAGATTAACCCAGTTATCCAGAATTTCGTAATACAAGCTCACATCGGTGTGAGACAAGTCAATATCACCAGAAACATAAACCAGCTCACCATTTAGAAAACTGGCATCAGACACAGGAATCAATCCTGCTGCTTGAATGTTGTTTTGCTGCAGTCTTACGTTGGGTAAGAACGGCACAGGATGTTCAAACGCCGCAAAAATATTAACACTTGAATCATCAAAAGCTATGCCAACACTGTCATTGGCAGCCAAGGGTGAACGCATGGTACCATCCATGTCATATTGCCAGTAATTTGCTCCGACAGAAAAACCCAATACATCGGCATTTGATACAACTACATTTACCAGTAACAAGCCAAGCAGTAAAACTTTTTTCATAAGAATCCTGATTAAAAATGGGCCATTTTAACCAAATCAATCATTGGTTGCCCAAAAAAAACCGGCACTCAGGCCGGTTTTACGCTGCTAAAGCTTAAGTATTATTTGCCCATGGCTTTTTTAATCGCACCAACTATCCCCAACAGCACGCCACCACCAGCACCCCCAGCTGCGACTTGTGACAGAATACCCATCAGGTCCATGCCACCGCCGCCGCCCATGCCGAGCATGCCTAATAACTGGCCACCAAGTCCACCGCCAAGAATACCCACTACGGAATTCCAGAGTGTCCCCAAAGAAAAGTTTTTCAAAATACCACCAGCCAAATTGCCCCCAACAGCACCACTGACCAATTGTATAATTATTGGTAATAAATCCATAAAGCCTCCTCAATTTTTAGTTTTAAACGAAAGGTCATGATTTTCAAAAATACATCCCTTTCAAGCCTAATCATTATACCACGTTATGATGTTAGCTACGAAAAAGCTATATAAACAAATGTTACAAAAGAAAAACTAGTTGGAATTGTTTTTACCATCATTCGAAAATAGTTTGAACCAAAATCCAAGTTCAAAGCAACCTGCAAGAATAATGATAGAAAGAGAGGTGGTTTTAAAGCCAACGCCATAAAGCACAATGGCCAGCAGGGCCAGCAACAACAAAACAAGGGTTCTTTTGCTCATAATATCAACTGCAAAAATAAAATTATACGCCACAAACAGTCTTCAAAACATCTACACAAAGTCACGAAATGATTCAAGCGTTAAAAGAAATAACTGAAATTTCACACATCATTCCAGCTTGAATTGGTTAAAATGATGGGTTTGATTTGCTTTGACCAAAATGAAACACATTTCACTGCGCGGTGTCAGAACCCACAACCTGAAAAACATCGATATAGATCTGCCACGCGACCAATTTATCGTGATTACTGGTCTTTCCGGCTCAGGAAAATCTTCTTTGGCTTTTGACACCATTTATGCGGAAGGTCAAAGGCGTTATGTTGAGTCCTTATCGGCTTATGCACGTCAGTTTTTATCGATGATGGACAAGCCAGACCTCGATCATATTGAAGGTTTGTCACCCGCTATTTCCATTGAACAAAAATCTACGTCTCACAACCCCCGCTCAACCGTTGGTACCATCACCGAAATTTATGATTACTTGCGATTACTGTACGCCAGAATCGGTACACCACGCTGTCCTGACCATCACATTTCATTGGAAGCGCAAGAGGTGTCTGAAATGGTGGATAAAGTATTGGCGTTAGAACCCGGTCGTAAGCTGATGTTGTTGGCACCTGTGGTCAGGAACCGTAAAGGTGAACATTTGTTGTTATTGGAGCAGTTACGAGGTAGTGGTTTTGTGCGGGTCCGAATTGATGGCAAGTTGTATAACATTGATGATTTGCCCAAGTTGAACCCCAAACAAAAACACCACATCGAAGCTGTGGTTGATCGATTCAAGGTTAAAGAAGGCATGGCGCAAAGGTTGGCCGAATCATTTGAAACCGCTCTGTCTTTATCAGAAGGCTTGGCCATGGTTGTTTCGTTTGACGATACAGATGAACAAAAGCCTATTGAAATGCTGTTCAGCTCACTGTTTTCCTGCCCGGTGTGTAATTATTCCTTGAGTGAATTGGAACCCAGATTATTTTCCTTTAACTCGCCCAATGGCGCTTGCGCAGAATGTGATGGACTGGGTATCAGTCAGTTCTTTGACCCCAAACGCATTGTTGTTAATGAGGAGTTGTCCATGGCCGAAGGCGCCGTCCGAGGTTGGGACAAACGCAATGGCTGGTATTTTCAATTGTTGCAGGCTTTGGCCAAAACCTATCAGTTTGATGTCAACACACCGCTGAAAGATTTATCCGAAGAAATCAAAGACGTCATCTTTTTTGGCAGTGGCGATAAAAACATCAAGTTCACCTATTACAGCGATAAGGGTCAATACGAACGCAACCACCCTTTCGAAGGCATTGCCAATAACATGAAACGTCGCTACCAGGAAACCGAATCGTCCATGGTGCGCGAAGAACTGAACAAATACATCAGCAAAAAGCCTTGTCCCAGTTGCGAAGGTCAAAGGCTCAATCAAGCGGCACGTAATGTATTTATCAAGGACACGCCTTTACCACACATCAACGCGATGTCAATTGCCGATGCTTTGGCACATTTTGAGTCCTTACAACTCGAAGGTCAAAAAGCGCAAATAGCCGAAAAAATCATCAAGGAAATCCGTGAACGTTTGAGCTTTTTGGTCAATGTGGGTTTGAATTACCTGACCGTAGACCGCAAGGCCGATTCGCTTTCTGGTGGCGAAGCACAACGAATCAGACTGGCATCACAAATCGGCGCAGGCCTGGTTGGCGTGATGTATGTGCTTGATGAACCTTCGATTGGTTTACATCAAAGAGACAATGAAAAGCTATTAAAAACCCTGGTGAATCTGAAAAACCTGGGTAACACCGTGATTGTGGTTGAGCATGATGAAGACGCGGTACGCATGGCCGATCATGTGATTGATATTGGTCCCGGAGCGGGTGTGCACGGTGGTGAAATTGTGGCACAGGGAACGCCTGAAGAAATTTGCCAAAACCCCAAATCCATCACCGGACAATACTTAACAGGCGTACAAAAAATTGACATTCCTGAAAAGCGTCATCCAATTGACAAGAACAAAATGTTCAAACTCAAAGGCGCTTCGGGCAACAACCTTAAAAACGTCAACATTGAAATCCCTACTGGCTTATTTACTTGTGTGACAGGGGTCTCCGGCTCAGGTAAATCAACCCTGATCAATGAAACGGTTTACAAAGTTTTAGCGAATCACTTGAACCGAGCCTCACATCAGGCTCAAACCTATAAAAGTTTCGAAAACATTGAGTTGTTCGATAAAGTGGTTGATATTGACCAAAAGCCTATTGGACGCACCCCGCGTTCAAATCCAGCCACTTACACCCAGTTATTCGGCCCCATACGCGACTTGTTCGCCAACACACCTGAATCCAGAACCCGTGGTTATAAACCCGGCCGTTTCAGCTTCAATGTCAAAGGCGGACGCTGTGAAGCTTGCCAGGGCGATGGCGTGATTAAGGTCGAAATGCATTTTTTACCCGATGTCTATGTCACCTGTGACACCTGTAAAGGCAAACGCTACAATCGCGAAACATTGGACATCCAGTACAAAGGCAAGAACATCTACGAAGTACTCAACATGACTGTTGAGGATGCCATGCCGTTTTTCTCAGCGATACCATCGATTGCCACCAAACTACAAACTTTGCTCGATGTGGGCTTGAGTTACATCACTTTGGGTCAAAATGCCACCACCCTGTCTGGCGGTGAAGCCCAACGGGTTAAACTGGCTAAAGAACTATCCAAGCGTGATACCGGCAAAACAGTTTATATCCTTGATGAGCCAACCACCGGTTTGCATTTTGCTGACATCAAACAGTTACTGAAGGTGTTACATCGCTTGCGTGATAACGGCAACACCATCATTGTGATTGAACACAATCTGGACGTCATCAAAACGGCTGACTGGATCATCGACCTGGGCCCTGAAGGTGGTCACGGCGGCGGCGAAATCATCGCCACCGGTACCCCTGAGCAACTGACTCAAGTGAAGAAAAGCCATACGGGTGCATTTTTGAAACCGATACTAAAAGAGCAATGACCCGATCATATTATCATGTGGACCGCCGGCGGCTCGCCGGCCTTAAACCCACAATGTTTTGTAATAATTCAGGACTTTAGTAACATGCATCACAATAAAAATAATGTCATAATGATTTACACTTAAAAAGCACATCCGTCATGAAAAAAGCATTGATAACAGGTTTATTAACTCTGACCATAACTGCATCTGCCGAAAATCTTGAGCCAGTTATATATGGCACAGTAATCAGCAACAACAATGAGCAAACCACAGGCACTATTCGCTGGGGTGAGCAGGAAATGTGGCTGAGCGATATTTTCAACGGACAAAAAATGACCACCATTGGCATTGAGCATTTCACGGATGAACAAAAAGAAGCCCTTGAAGACCATCAACCAGGTCCACAAGCCAGGGTTGGTGGCCTACAGATTACATTCAAGTCTTTTTTTGGCAATGAGATTAAACAACCCTATTACAACATCCCTTTTGGGGCACTGGCCAAGCTGGAACTCGACAACAATAACAACAAATACCTCGCCACTTTGCATGATGGTATTGTGATTGATGCTGACAGTGACACCAATGACTTATCAGACGATGTTTATGTGTTAACTGCAGCAGGTGATACTGTTTCATTTGATATGGATGAAATCAAAGTGATAGAGTTTTCACAGGCACCCACAGAAGCCAAGCGTTTTGATCAAGGTATTTATGGTGTTTTGACCACCAAATCCGGCCAATTGCAAGGTCGTTTTATGTGGGACAAAGATGAACGTGCGCTCGATGAGGAATTAGATGGCTATGATGAGAACAGAACTGAACATGAAATCAAATTTGGCAAGATCAAAAGCATAGAACGTCAGGGTGACAAATCCTATGTCATCCTGAAAGATGGTAAATCCTTGCTATTAGGCGGCACCAACGATGTCGACAGCAGTCACCGAGGTCTGTGGTTTTATCATCCTGACATTGGCCGTCAGGAAATCATGTGGGACGATTTTGTCAAACTTGAATTCACAGATGTGGATGTAAAGTGGCTGACTTTTAAAGACTATCAAAGCCACAGCCATCCCCTGTCAGGCACCATCATGCTGGCTGATAACAGCACCTTAAAAGCCAGCGAAATCGCTTTTGACTTAAACCAGCAAAGCGGGCATGAGTTGTTGGAAGTTGAAATTAACAACCGCAATCATTACGTGCCTTTCAGAAACATCAAAAAAATCACTCAACTGAACACCTCATCAGTAGAATTGCAGTTAAGAAGTGGTGTCAAAGAAATTGCCTATGGCCAAAAAGCTGTCAGCCGTGACAGCAATGGCCTGTTTGTAAAAGACGAACATAACAATCACCAATGGATCATGTGGAAAGACGTTAAATCTATCGTGTTTAATTCGTATTAACGACTTAACTGGTTAATTTATAACCCACACCGCGCACGGTTTGAATCCATTTGTCCTTGCCATGTTTTTTCAGGGCTTTGCGCAAACGCAGGATGTGTACATCAACGGTTCGGTCTTCGACAAATGTGTTGCGTCCCCAGATATGATTGAGGATATGCTCCCTGCCCAATAATTTATTGGGGTTTTGTAAAAACAATTTGAGCAATTTAAACTCTGTCAAACTGAGGCTTAGCGACTTACCATCAATCAATACTTCATGTGCCTCGGCATCCATGACAATCCCTTGGTATTCCAGTTTGTGAGTCAATTCAAAGCCTCTGGAACGTCTGAGGTGAGCACGAATTCTGGCCATTAACTCAAGCATGGAAGCGGGTTTGGTCAAATAGTCATCTGCTCCACGCTCCAACCCTTTGACTTTATCGGCCTCTTCTGCTCGGGCAGTTAACATGATGATCGGCACTTCCTTGATGACTTTGTCTCTGCGAATCATGTCTATCAAATCAATACCACTCATGTCTGGCAGACCCCAGTCAATGACGATGAGATCTGGATGTACACGGTTTAATTGATCCAGCGCTTCATGACCGGAAGCCGCTTTAAAGGTATCGAAACCCTCTCTTCGGAGAGAAAATGCCATCATTTCACGAATGGCCATATCATCTTCGACAATCAAGATGTTGTTGTGCATTTCAGCCGGTTCTTCAATTAAAGTGGTCATCATAGTCAATCATTATGACAGCTTGATGACAGGTTTGTCATGTTTTTAACCCAAAACAGGCTTTTAACTTGTGCTTAATTCTCAAGAAATAACTCACTTTATGAATGAAATCTTTTTTACAACAGCATCGACAATCAAGCTCCTATGAAAAAATTGTACAAATCAGGCCCATTAGCTTACAGATTCATTACAATCTAGGTTTTGTCTCAATTTTAATAATGAAATCATTTGACCAGTTGTTTCCTACCCTTAATACCGTTGCCGCAACGGGCACCATCAGAACTGAACCCGAAGATTTTGTGGTTAAGGAAATGAATGATGTTGTATTTACAGAAAAAGGGGAACATTTATGGTTGCTGGTGGAAAAAACCAACAGCAACACGGCTTGGGTAGCGACACAAGTTGCCAGCGCTTGCAAGGTTCCGGCTCGACAAGTGGGGTTTGCTGGACAAAAAGACCGACATGCGGTGACCTACCAATGGTTCAGTGTGCAATTGCCAAAAATTACTGACCTCACTGAAATCAAAAACCAATTACCAAAAGAAGTACAAATCATCGAACACCACTGGCACCAAAGCAAAATCAAAAAAGGCCAACTTAAGGGCAACGCCTTTCAAATTCTCATACGAGATATTATTGGCGATGAATCAAATATTGAGCAAAACATAGAAAGAATTAAAGAACAGGGTGTCCCCAATTATTTTGGCCCCCAGCGGTTTGGTCATGACTTGGGTAACATACAAAAAGCACAAGATTGGTTCGCCGGTAAAATTAGAGTTAATAACCGTAATTTACGCAGCCTGCTGATTTCTTCTGCACGCAGCCATATTTTTAATTTGATTGTGGCTGAAAGAATCAAAAAATCAATTTGGAACCAAGTCATCGACGGCGACATCATGCAATTGAACGGCAGTCATTCCTGGTTTCACAGCAAAGATGCCTCTTTGGAAAAACTGGATCAACGGCTGGAAGAAAACGACATACACCTAACTGCAGCCATGTGGGGCGAAGACCCAGTACAAAGTGACGGTGAATGCGCTGATTTGGAACAAAACACAGCTGATCAATTCCAAACATATAAACAAGGCTTTCAGCAACACCGAGTGAAACAGGACCGAAGAGCTATCCGGGTTTTACCTGAGGATTTTAACTACCAATGGACAGAAGGAAATCAATTACAAATGGCTTTCAAACTACCAGCAGGCGCCTTTGCAACGGGTGTTTTGCGCGAGATTTTCATTTATCAAGAACCAGAACACACGAACAAAAGATGAAATACATCGCTATATTTAGTACTGCCGTTTTATTGGTCCTGACTATTTATCTTGGCCTTTCATACCTATTGAAAATACCTGCAGATGAAATAAAAAAAGACAACAATGAGGTAAGTATTGAGTTTGTGGATATTGACCTAGAAAATCCTGAATGTCAGTCAATCACCCGTCAAATTAAAAATTTAATCAATGAACCTCAGACCTGTGAAACTGCTGCAGACTGCAGCATTGCCTATTTTGGCTGTCCTTTTGGATGTGTATCCTATGTAAATTTGACCAATGAATCCGCCATTAACTCATTGATTACTGAACAAAACCAGGTATGCAACACCAAATGTCGTTATCGTTGCATGTCCGATGGCGTCAAAAGAATTCCAACCTGCATCAATAATCTTTGCAGCACCACGGAAGCGATTGATTCAGCCACCAATATCAGTGACTTTCTTGATAAAAACAGCCCATTAAGAAATTGAACCAGTCAAGTTCAGGACAGTACACTAGCCTTTCCCACGTGTTCTGGTTTTATGTGGTTTAGCCGATTTTTCAATAAACTGAATAATCATACTCGCCACGTCTTTACCGGTGGCTTTTTCAATGCCTTCAAGGCCAGGAGAAGAGTTCACTTCCATTACCACCGGACCACGATTGGAACGCAAAATGTCGACACCTGCCACATTCAATCCCATGATTTGAGCCGCTTTGACCGCTGTTTTGCGCTCATCAGGCGTGAGTTTGACCAAAGTGGCAGAACCACCACGGTGCAAATTAGAGCGGAACTCACCTTCAGCACCTTGTCGTTTCATGGCTGCGACCACTTTGCCACCCACCACAAAACAACGGATATCAGCACCGCCTGCTTCTTTGATAAACTCTTGTACCATGATGTTGGCATTCAAACCCAAAAAAGCCTCAATCACTGATTCAGCGGCCTTCTTGGTTTCAGCCAAGACCACACCGATGCCTTGAGTCCCTTCCAAAAGTTTAATCACCAACGGTGCTCCACCCACCATTTTGATTAAATCCTGAATATCATCGGGTGAATTAGCAAAACCTGTGATTGGCATGCCTATGCCTTTTCTTGAAAGCAATTGTAAAGAACGCAACTTATCGCGTGAACGGGTTACGGCAACACTTTCATTGACCGGATAAACGCCCATCATTTCCAGCTGGCGCAACACGGCCGTACCATAAAAAGTCACAGATGAACCTATACGCGGTATGACCGCATCGTAATGAGGCAAATCCTCTCCCCGATAGTGCAAAGTGGGTTTGCTGGATGAGATGTTCATATAACAGCGAAGGTGGTCTAACACCCGCACTTCATGTCCTCTATTTATGGCGGCCTCCACCAGTCTTCTGGTTGAATATAGTTTGGCGTTCCTTGATAGTATGGCTATTCTCATGTCTTTTTGTGTTTTTTCTTGGTTGTTAAATGTGATTTTTCAGGAATCACCACCATATCCTGCATCGCTTGTCGACCCAGCAGCATTCTGAATTTCATTTTTTTGCGACAAATCAGGGTCAATTCGATGTTGCGCTCCACACCACCCAATACCAATTTGGTTTCAATCACCACCCGGTCGGACTTGTGCCCATTGGAACTGGTGACTGTGCGTTGATCCTTAACCGGCATTTCACAATCAAGTGTGGTGTCATCGTCATCCTGGTAAGGTGCGGTTGTGAATTTAACCCATAGCTTCTTACCTTTATGAAATACTTTATGTCTGGTGGTGTGTATGGCGCTGGTTCTCGCACCTGTATCTATTTTGATGTGAATGCGATCAATGCCCAAATCAGGCAACGCACCATATTCTTTCCAACCGACTTTGGTGATGTGCTTTTCTTTCATTTCAGTCTAATACGGTAGAGATACATATTTTGTCCCAGGCTTTTGCTGGTAAATCATACAACAACTCATGACCTCCTATAAAACCATCAAACCAGATATTACTATTCAATCCCCAGCCAGCATTGTAGAAATCAGTTAAGTCTGCTACTGCACCGGCATAATGCTGATCGGATTGTCCAATAGAGATATAGACAGGTAATTGCCTTGCGGCATTGGCAGGTGTATACCCTGCACTGTTGGCATACCCCAAATGGGCACCACTGATGGCATAGCCAGCAAAATAATCCGCATTGTTCAAAGCAATGGCATGCATCACAAAACCACCTGCTGAAAACCCCCAAACATAACGCCTGGTGGTTTCAATGTTGTATCGGGCTTCCATATCATCCAAAATAGCTGCGAAAATCACCGAATCTTCATAGGGTCGCCAACCACAAGGGTCACAACCTGGTGAACCTACGATTGCTTGGGCCACCACAATAAAATTGCGGGCTTCAGCTTCATCTTTCCAAAAATCAATCATGGATTGTGCTGCTGCTGGACCACCTCCTGCATAAACGGCTCCATGCCATACTGTCATGATTGGCATGGGCTTATTGTTTTGATAACTGCTTGGAATATAGTAGTAAAAAGTTTCGTTATTGGCATTAACAACAATACTGCGACTAAACTCCCCAGGAAAACCACCTCCTACTCCATTCGAAGGTGATGAATCATTTTCATTGCCATCAATAAAAATCATGTCAGGGCAGTCATTGAGGCTGGGCACATTGGCGGTTGCCATCAAGTTTGAACTTAACAGCATCCCTAATAGCAATAATACCTGCCTAATCTCTTTCAATTTCTACCCTGTCAACATTTCTGAAACCTTGTGGTAACACCAATCCGCGTTTGGCTCTGCTACCCAAATAGTTTACCAAATCTTTCCACTTAAACCGAATGTATCTGGCCCCAGCATGAATCAGGAAAGAATCCTCGGGTGTAATTACCAAAGTGGCGGCCAGTTTTTCTTCGCCGGATTTCAATCGTTTGGCTGGAATATTAATCAGTTTATTGCCCTTACCTTTGGCCAACTCGGGCAATTCTTCCAATGGAAATACCAGCATATATCCTGCTGTAGTGATACAAACCACATGCGCATCAGGCAGTTTTTCAATCCAGGTTGGCTTCATCGCCTTGAAGCCTTTGGGCACACTCAATACGTGTTTACCTGCTTTCATCTTGCTGTACAGATTTTCCATCTCACCATGGTAACCATAACCTGCATCCGAACACATCAGTAACCGTGCATTGGGTAATTGACATGTTACTGAGATAGGTAGCATGTTGTTTTTAAAGCTGAACTTGGTACTCAAGGGTTCACCTTGACCCCTCGCAGATGGCAAAGTATGTGTGGCCAAACTGAATGCCCGCCCATCGGCCGACAGAAACACAGAAGTCAAATTACTGCGGCCATGCGCGTGATCCAGGTATTCATCACCTGCTTTGTAATTCAAACTGGCAGGATCGATGTCATGCCCTTTGGCGGCACGCACCCAACCGGCAGCTGACAAAATAATGGTGTTGGGTTCACTGGGCACCAATTTGGTTTCATCAAATACTTGTGCTGCTTCACGCTCAGCGATGCGCGTTTTTCTTTCATCACCATATTGTTCCATATCCGCCTTGATTTCATTGCGAATCAAGGTTTTCATCCTGGCTCGGGACAATAAAATGCCCTCTATTTCCTCTTTTTCCGCCTGCAACTCAATTTGCTCGGTACGAATTTTCATTTCTTCCAAACGCGCCAAATTACGCAAGCGGGTATCGAGAATAGCATCAGCCTGAATTTCTGACAACTTGAAAGCCTTGATCAACTCTTCCTTGGGATTGTCTTCTTCCCTGATGATGCGGATTACCTCGTCTAAATCCAAATAGGCAATCAGCAACCCTTCCAGAATATGTAACCTGGCATCCACTTTATCCAAACGGAATTGCAGCCTTCTTCTGACCGTTTCGGTTCTGAATCGCAACCATTCCTTGAGAATCATTTTCAGGTCTTTGACTTGTGGGCGTCGATCCAGACCAATCACGTTCAAGTTGGCTTTATAGGTTTTTTCCAAATCGGTAGATGCGAACAAATGTAGCATCAAAGCATCAAAGTCAATGCGATTGGAACGGGCTGTAACCACCAATCTGACCGGGTTTTCATGATCAGATTCATCACGCAGGTCAGTGACCATTGGCAATTTTTTGGCACGCATTTGTGCTGCGATTTGATCCAAAATCTTGCTACCAGAAGCCTGGTGTGGCAATGCTGTAATGATGATGTCATTGCCGTCACGTTCATACACAGCCCGCATGCGAATGCTGCCATGGCCGGTTTCATACATTTTGATGATGTCTTCACGTGGTGTGATGATTTCAGCCTTGGTTGGATAGTCTGGTGCCTGAATAAATTCACACAATTCCGCCACATCAGCGCTGGGATTATCCAACAAATGTAATGTGGCTTTGGCCACTTCAGTCAGATTATGTGGTGGCACATCAGTGGCCATACCCACTGCGATACCTGAAGCGCCATTGAGCAGCACATTGGGTAATCTGGCAGGCAACCACAACGGCTCCTCCAACGTGCCATCAAAGTTTGGCCCCCAATCAACAGTACCATGCGGTAATTCCGATAATAAGGTTTTGGCATAAGGAGTTAATCGGGATTCTGTGTAACGCATGGCAGCGAACGACTTGGGATCATCTGGCGAACCAAAATTACCTTGTCCATCCACCAAAGGATAACGATAGGAAAAGGATTGCGCCATCAACACCATGGCCTCATAACAGGCTGAATCACCGTGTGGATGGAATTTACCAATCACATCACCAATGGTACGTGCTGATTTTTTGTGTTTGGACTGGGCCGACAGACCCAATTCACTCATCGCATAAACAATTCTTCGCTGTACCGGCTTGAGGCCATCACCCACAAAGGGCAACGCCCGATCGAGCACCACATACATCGAATAATCCAGATATGAACGTTCGGCGTATTCGCCCATCGAAACTGATTCAAAATCCATTGGCAATTTATCGCTACTCAAAAACGGTAAATTTTAACACTTCGGTGATGTGATAAGTATGGGATATAGAAAAATATAAATGTCTAATGGTGAACTGTCTGATGACACCTATTTGAAGTTACGAAAAGTATCGTTTAAAATGTTTTGACAACTTTTCGGAGATATAAATGAAACAAGTGTTGTGTTTAATGCTGCTTTGCAGCCACTTTATTGCCCAGGCAGTGGTTTATGACCGATCAGAAATCAGCCGGGAGTTGAGCAGTTCTGAGTTACAGCAAATAAGCCAAAGTTATTTAACTCAATATTTCACTCATAAAAATCCCGATCAGGTGATTGATAAATTGCTCCAGGCGGATTTGATTCCATTGCAAAAGGAGTATATTTTGCATCAATTATTGACTGAGATTGCACAACAGCCACCTCAAGATTTTTTTCAAAAGTTTGTCAATTTGATGAAATCTTATCAAGTTCAAGCCACACAAGCAGCCCATGAAGGACCTTTGCCTGTACCGATTTTCAACATCACCAGTAAGGCTTATGGCATTGAAAATATCTGGACAGCATACCGCACTGAACAACGATTTAACCAGCTATTTAACAAGGACATTGCACAAACAGTTAGCGCTATAGGTGACGTGATTGCAGAAAACAGTCGCCCTAAATGGCTGGGCGTAAAAAACAGCATTGCAGCATTGAACTCGGCAAAATTTGAATCATTACAAATCCACTTATTGACCAGCATTATGGTCAATTCTGGTTATGACAAGCTGATTAGCCACGTGGGTCTGACCAGCCGCAACGAAGCTTTAATTAATAAGGCTTTAAAATCAAATCAGACAGCGGTGCGTGAATACACATTAAGAAAATTGCCTCAATCCTTGCCCCAAGAAGTAGCCAAGGACATATTGATCGCGTCTTTTGATACTGGCCTTGATAAAAAATTCTGCCTGTCTTTACTGCATCTATTCAGTGATGATGAAGCTGTTAAGACTTTATTAATTAATCAACTGAACAACAAAGCATTGGCTGACAGTGCGGCTTTTGCCTTGAGTCAATCCAGTGATTTGAATTTACCTGAGCTGCTTAAACGTCAGTATTTAAAAACGAACAACCAAGTTGAACAAAACCACATTTTACTGGCGCTGAAATTGAATAAAACAGATGCCGCTAAATTAGCCATAGAAGACCTGAAATCGAACATTGAAATGAAGCAAGAGCAAACACAATGGCTGAAATCGTTTGATGGAGGTGTCCAATGAGCAACCTAAGCAAAATTTCAAGCATGGCTATGCTTGTTTTCTTTTCAGCCGCCAGCCAATCGCAAAGCATCACTTCCTGGACGGAACAAAACGGCACACTGGGTTTGGGTTATCCTGTACCCATTCCGGTTGACACACCAGAACCTTTTGATGGTTTCAGAACCTATGATGGCTTATTTGCCAAACACCAATCAATGGCCATGAACAATGATTACATCAGCGGTCATATCGTTGGACAAACCCATTACAACCGAGATATTTGGGCGTATGTGCTCAGCGACGCAGATAACACCACCAAATATGGGGTCAAAGAAGGTGCGATGATGGCAAATGGTGGCATCCACGCCCGTGAATGGCAATCACCTGAAACCCTGACACAGATAATCACGGACTTTAATGACAACCGTTATGATGAGTCTTTTTATCAGTATTTACTGGAAAATGCCACGGTAGTCACCATTCCAGTGAATAATGTCGATGGCTTTTTACAAACCCAGCGATATCCAGACAAAAACTGGTATTCAAACAATAATGGACCACGAGATGGTCGCATGCGCAGAAAAAATTTACTGAATACCGATGAAGACTTATTCACCCAAAATGATCACTTAAATGGTGTTGATTTAAACCGCAACAACAATCCTTATTGGGCGTCCAGTAACAGTTCCTCAGGCGACCCAACTTCTATTGTGTATCATGGCCCTTCATCACAGTCGGAACCTGAAACGGCTGCCAGATTAGCGGCTGCTAATTTGGTTGATGCCGATCAATTCAGAATTTATACGGATGTTCACTCATTTTCAATGGTACATTTCGCGAACAAATCTTTTAATTCAAATCTTAACACCTTACAAGCAAGAGTATTGAGTGATTTCACCAAACATCACAAAGCATTCCCTGCAGGAAAGAACTATGTAAACAGGACTAACTTCACCACGCCTGGATTTGGTATTGGCTCTACAGATGAGTATTTTTTAACCACGTATCAAATCCCTTCATGGACTTTGGAAATTGAACCCTCAGGCTTCCTCAATCCTGATGCTCACCCAAACCTTCCTGGCGTTGGCGCTGATTATGGCGGTTTTGCTAACGATGGCCACGATGGTTTTATCCTTCCAGAGTCAGAAATCAAACGTGTACGCGAACAACTGGCTGAAACTTTTATGGTTGCCTGGTATGGTCAGGCTGGGCCACCTTCGATCACACAGCTGCGGGTGATAGACCATCTCAGTGGTGCCATCGTATTTGATGCTGAGTGGGACATCACAGACACAGGTGAACGCGAACTGTACACCCGATATTACGATGAAATCATTTCAGGCAATGACTATTCCTTGTTGATTCGTTTTGACAAACCCATGAGAAACCG
Source organism: Gammaproteobacteria bacterium (assembly GCA_030426705.1). Lineage (GTDB taxonomy): Bacteria > Pseudomonadota > Gammaproteobacteria > Xanthomonadales > Marinicellaceae > Marinicella. Next base: position 9,258 of record JAUHXW010000004.1, on the reverse strand, counting down.
CAATAACGCAGACGAAATCGCACCATTACAAGGTCAATCCACCTTACTTAACCCTGTGATTAAAGGAGTCAGCAACGAATCAGATATTGAACTTAATCTCAGCAACCACCGGTGGGTCAATGTTGCAACCAATAGCTGGGAAAGCTTTGGCTTTTACAAAGACGATACCTTTGTGGTTGATTTTAATATTGATTCAAGCATCAATGCCGCTGATGACGCTGATTTAACCTGGAAAATCAACACAACTGACATGATAGGCCAAACCATTGATGCCAACCCAGCTACAGTCGTTACTTGGGCTGGTGGCCAATGGATTAATTACGAGGATAGCAATGGCAATCCCTCAATCAATGGTGGTTTTGATACCACCATTTCCATGACAGTCAGTAACCAGGGAGATTTTAATTATCCGGATGTTCCTGATACCGCTTTGTACTTTGACTCTACTCGCAGCGGTGAAGGCTTTGCCCTTGAATTTATTGACAACGCAAGTGACTTTTTGATTCAGTGGTTCACTTATGATGATCAGGGCAATCAACAATGGTATGTAGATACTGACTTCAAAATAGCGCAAAACGCCATTCTTGCCAGAGATATTTACACCACTGAAGGTGGTGTCTTTGGGCCTGATTTTGACAGCGATAACATTGTATTGACCAAAGCCGGTGATGTAGAAATGATTTTTGGGGAGTATCAAAATGGTACCCGCATGGGTTATATGAAATACACCTATCCTGATGGACGTAAATTCCGCACCCGCGTTGAACAATTGACTGCTGCCATGGGCATTTCTTCCTTACCATCAACTGATCCCATCATTGACCCAGCCCTCACAGCAGCTTCATTGGCTGGTTCATGGTTTGACCCTTCCAGAAGTGGTGAAGGCTTTCACTTACATCAAATGACCAATGAACTGGCCACCTTTCAGTGGTACAGTTATGACCTAAATGGTAACAAACAATGGTTTGTCAGCAGTGGTGGCATGGTCACTGAAAGTGAAAATAATGTACGCATTGTTTTTAATGAGGTGTATACCACGACTGGCGCACAGTTTGGTGCAAACTTTGATTCCAATGATGTTGAAAACATTCTCTGGGGTTCTGCTGAATTCAATTTGCAATGTACTTCAGGTACTTTTACATACAGTGCTTTAAATCCAGAGTATGGTTCTGGCACTTATCAAATTGTACCCATTACCCGTCCCATCAATAATATATTCAGGTGCGAGTAGCCACTTGATTGATTTGTTCAAGCAACTGATCTGACAATGTCAGTTCAGTTGCTTGAATCAGCTCCTTTAAGTGTTCAGCAGACGTGGTACCAATTAATGTTGTACTGACTTGTTCGATATTCAAAGCATAAGCCAGCGCAATTTGCACCGCTGAACCAACTTGTTGTCTGTTCAAAAAGTCAAAAGCCTTGGCTTGATATAATTTGTGACGATGATTTTTCATGGCTCGCAACCAATACCACAACTGCTTAAAACTGGTGATTTTTTTGAAACCCTTTTGAATATATCCGCCACCTAAACCACCAGCTGCAATAACATCTAACCCTTTTGATTTCACATAGTTGATGGTTTTACGCCTGTGAGGAACGAACAAATTATAGTCCAGCATCACACACTGAAACTGCTTACTTTCGACGGTCAAATCTATGATGTGATCATCAAAAGAATTGACACCGCAAATGCCAATTTTTCCTTCAGTTTTCAGTTGCTCTAACAAAGCAAATACATCATCATTGAAATCTTCGGGGTTGGGGCCATGCAGAAAAAACATCGGCAAGTGCTCTATTTTCAATTGCTTCAAGGATAATTCACAAGTTGCTCGCAACCCGGCGACTGAGAAGTCTTTATATAATCGACCGAAATTCCCAACCTTTGTACCCGCTTTACTACTTATAATCAGGCTAAACTTGTCATGATTTTTCAGCGCCCTACCCAACCTGATTTCAGCATGCCCGCCAGAATAACTGTGTCCGGAATCAAAATAGTTGATACCTGAATCAACTGCTTGATGCACCACATCAATGGCTAACGATTCTGAAAAATGCTTTTTCCCCCAATAGCTGGCACAACCCAGACCAATTTCTGACAAAGCAAAATCAGCATTTCGCAATGCTCGATATTTCACGCCAGCCAATTTCTGGGTGTCAAAAAGTCATACAAACGGGCTTCCTGTGTGCCTTCCTCAGGATGATAGTTATAGCGATAAGAAACTTCTGGTGGTAATGACATCAAAATTGATTCCGTGCGCCCTCCTGACTGCAAGCCAAACAAAGTCCCTCTATCATAGACCAGATTAAACTCCACATAACGGCCACGACGGTATTTTTGAAATTGCTTGTGTTCATCATCAAAAACACTGTTCTTGTGTTTTTTGACAATCGGAATATAGGCATCACAGTAAGCGTGACCAATGGCCTGAATAAACTCAAAGCAGCGATCATAGCCCCATTCATTCAAATCATCAAAAAACAAGCCACCCACGCCACGGGTCTCTCCTCGGTGTTTCAAATAAAAATACTCATCACACCATTTTTTGTATTTAGCATAAACGTCTTCACCAAAAGGCTGACAAGCCTCAAAAGCGACTTGATGCCAATGAATAACGTCTTCTTCAAAAGGATAAAACGGCGTTAAATCAAAACCGCCACCAAACCACCAATGCGAGGGCTCATCGCCTTTTGGGATGGTGCGAAACACCCGCACATTGGCATGGGAAGTTGGTACAAATGGATTGTCGGGATGAACCACCAAGGAAACCCCGGAAGCTTCAAACCCCTGCCCTGCCATCTCTGGCCGTTTGGCCGTTGCTGCTGCGGGCAAACTGTCACCTTTGACATGAGAAAAATTAACTCCGGCCTGTTCAAATACTTCACCATTCATCACCCGCGTGCGACCACCGCCACCGTTGTCATGTTGCCAAGCATCCTCCTTGAAGTTTCCATCACTTTCCACAGCTTCCAACTGCTGACAAATGTCATCCTGTAATGATTTTAAAAATTCGACAACGCTTTCAAATTGACTGGTGTTCATGATGATTCGGCTGATTAGGTGGTTTGGTTATTAGAGACCTTTGCTCGATTCTGGGCAATTGAGAAAAAGAGCTAAAAATGTGGCAATCAAGGCGGAAAACGCTGTCCAATACACGGCTATTACGCTTTTTATGTTTAGGCTTTTTGCCTTCGGCAAGCCGCCTAAACAACAAAACGAGCCTGTTATTGGCAAGTTTATTCAGCGCTTCCATGCGCTTCACCCCTTCGGGGCTTGCGTGAAAGTTCATTCCATATGAACTTTTTTCAACGCAGAGTGCCGCATTTTTAGACTTTTTATCTTTGTTCACGAATCGATCAAAGGTCTCTATTATAACCTTGAACATGGCTGAGTTGCTTTTTACTTCTGACAAAAACACCACTGCCACGACCTATTTCCTTGCCCGCTGCATTGTAAACCACCGATTCAGCAATGATTTGGCTGCGATTCTGGTTCACCACCTTACCAACCGCCCGCATTTTGCCCTCAGAAACTGGTCGTGTTAGGTATGTCGTAAATGATGTGGTCACCAGAAAAAACTCATGCTCCAATGAATTGGCAGCAAAATAAGCCGCATCGTCCAACATTTTGAAATACACAGAACCATGCACAGCTTCTGCCGCGTGATGATAGTCCGATTTCAACTCAATACAAATTTCAGCCTCACCTTCTGCTACAGCAATGACCGGCTTAAAATATTGATTAAAAGGTGCTGACAAATACATCCGCTCTAATTGTTGATAGTGCTTTTGTTTCATTTCATATGATTCAAATAAATAAGGTGAAATTTATGGATAGCAAAATTAATTCATGCATGTAAGAATGTATCCGCTGAATTTTGCCAGCAAACAGTACAACTCATCAAAGGATTTTTTAAAAATTGATTAACAACATCCAAATACTCAGGGGGCTGGCTGCCCTCTGGGTGGTTTTTCACCACAGTTTAGGTCATTTTAAAGCCATGGATTTGACGTTTGCACCCTTTGAATGGCTGGCTGCTTATGGTTTTGCAGGCGTGGATGTGTTCTTTGTTATCAGTGGTTTGGTTATGGCGAAAACCACTGAACACCTTAAACCAGGTCGTGAAACAGCTCAAATATTCCTGGGTAAACGGTTTGCTCGAATCTATTTGGGTTATTGGCCAATATTATTGCTGACCGCAGTGGTCGTTTGGTCTTTACACCCTGAAATTTTCACTGACAAAAACATCATTGGTTCAATTCTATTAACCAGTATCAATATGTTTGAGTTGATTATTCCTCAGTCCTGGTCTTTACCCTTTGAATTGTATTTTTATTTTTTGGTGGCTTTGATTTTGTGGTTACAAATCAACAATGTTAACAAGTTCTTTTTGACCCTTTCAATTTTTATCGTTATTAAGTTATTACTCCTGGATTTCGGCATCAGCTATACCATTGACTTGCTTTTCTCTCATATGATTTTTGAATTTATGTTTGGTTATTACTTCTGGCTATTCAGAGATAAACTACTGAAGTTAACAGGAATCTTTTGGTTATTTTTGGCTGTGGTAACTTTTGGTATAGGCGCTTATTTTGAGCTGGTTGGAACCGTTTGGAGGATTGCTACTTTTGGACTGTTCTCTCTTTCCATTGTTGCAATGGCTGTTAAATATGAATCAAAACTATGGCAAACAGTAGTGAACATTCTGAAACCTATTGGTGATGCTTCTTATACTTTATACTTGTTACATTTTGTTATGTTTTTTATTTTTTACCAGACAGGCCTAAGAGATTTTCTGGTGGAACATGATATTGCATCCGTTGGATTCGTCGCTTACCTACTGCTGATTGTCATGCTAAGTATTGTATTGTATCGATTATTAGAAAAGCCGTTGTATTTATCTGTTTCAAAGAAAATAACCCATAGTTAAGCAACATTAATGCTTTTTCAATTGCGACTGTTTATTTTTACCCTCACAACTCATTATAATGACACATCATTCAATTGAACCTGTCCAATGAGATTTTCATGAAGTTTTTAGTCAGTAATGATGACGGTGTAAATGCCAAAGGGATTAAAATTTTGGCTGAAATGCTGGAAGAGTTAGGCGATGTGGTGGTTTTTGCTCCCAATCGTGATCGCTCTGGTGCCAGTAATTCTTTGACTTTGGATCGGCCAATTCGGGTTGAAAAAATTGATGACAAAACTTTCAGCGTATATGGTACGCCTACAGATTGCGTACATTTGGCCGTAACCGGAGTCCTGGAAGATGAGCCTGATATGGTCATATCAGGCATCAATAATGCTGCCAACCTTGGAGATGATGTCTTGTATTCCGGTACAGTGGCTGCTGCCATTGAAGGCCGCTACCTGGGTTTACCAGCCATTGCCGTTTCTATCGTGCTGGATTCAGTTAAGGAAAACCGGCGACCTCGTGATTTTCATACTGTGACTCACTTCTTGAAAAAAATTATCAGTCACGTCATCAACAATCCATTGCCCAAAGACACCATATTAAATGTCAATGTACCTAACCTGCCCATCGATGAAATCAAAGGCATGAAAATTACCCGCTTGGGCAATCGTCATAAGGCGGAAAATGCCATCCCAATACGTGATCCCAGGGGTTTTAAAATGTATTGGATTGGACCAGCCGGCCCGGAAGCCGATGCAGGTGAAGGAACTGACTTTCACGCAGTCAAAAATGGTTATGTTTCCATCTCTCCGATGCAAACTGACATGACCAAACATGATTTTATTGATGATTTGGAAGAATGGGCCGACCAACTATGAATTCACTCGGCATCGGCATGACTTCTGCAAGAACCCGTCAGCGTATGATTGACCGCTTGCGTGAACGTGGCATTGCTGATGAACGTGTTTTGGAAGCAATGGCACATGTTCCGCGCCATTTGTTTGTGGATGAAGCACTGGCTCAACGCGCTTATGAAGACAATGCCCTGCCAATAAAGTTTGGCCAGACCATTTCTCAACCCTATGTGGTGGCTCGCATGACCGAAGAAGTGATTAAAAACAATATGCCAAAGAAGGTCCTGGAACTGGGTACTGGCTCAGGTTACCAGGCTGCCATCTTAGGGCAATTGATTGATGAAGTGTTCAGCATTGAACGGATTGACAAACTCACACGCAGCGCCCGCAGATTGTTTATTAAATTAGGCTACCGGAATATCCGTTGTAAAACGGGTGATGGATTCCAGGGCTGGCCAAACGAAGCATTGTTTGACACCATCATCTGTACAGCCGCGCCTGAAAAAGTACCTTTCAGTCTGTTAGACCAACTGGAAATCGGTGGTAAAATGATTTTACCTGTCGGCGATAAGCGGAAACAAAAACTGGTTGCCATTGTCAAACAAGCACATGGTTATCAGGAAGAAATTTTGGGTGATGTGATTTTTGTGCCGCTGTTAGAGGGTGTGGTGAGGTAAGTGCGGATTTTACTTTACATGCTGTTGCTTGCTTTATTGGTTTCATGTAAGCCACGCAGACCAGCCAAAGTCGATGAAATTGGCACCAAACCACTTCGTTCACAATCCAGTTCATACAACAGGCACCAAAGAAATAAAAAACAAAGCAACACCCACAAAGTGAGCACAGGTGATTCCTTGTACTCAATAGGTTTTCGTTATGATGTCGATTACAAAACCCTGGCACAATACAACAACATCAAGCCACCCTATCGTATTTACCCGGGTCAGATCATTAAACTTACCCCACCCAAAGGCAAGGTGTTTAAGCCAACAAAACAGTCTACAGTTCAAACCAAACCGCTCAAAAGCAATCAATCGCTCAGCGCCAAAGTTGAACAAAAGCCAGTTGAAAACAAGGCCCAAGCCAACACATCAAAACCAGCCAAGCCCAGCAACAATCAAGTAACACAAACAGCCAACAAACCCAAGCCCCAGCATCAACCACCTGCCAAGAAACCAATCCCTGTCAAAACCCCAACCAAAACAGACTTGAACTGGTTATGGCCCACTCAAGGGAAAATTCGCACCACTTTCCTGGCCAGCAACCCCGCACGCAAAGGCATTTCTATTGGTGGCAAAGAAGGCCAGCCGGTCAAAGCCACCGAAGCAGGGGTGGTTGTTTACAGTGGTAATGGCTTACTCGGTTATGGTGAACTGATTATCATCAAACACAATGACAGTTATTTGAGTGCCTATGGCCACAACAAAACACTGAAAGTCAAAGAAGGCCAAACAGTCACCCGTGGTCAGGTCATCGCTGAACTTGGCTCATCTGGAACCAACGTCAATAACCTGCATTTTGAAATTCGTAAAAATGGTAAACCTGTTAATCCTTTAAATTACGTAAAACCATAAAAAAATAAAGATTATTCTATCCAGAAAGAGGCTTCGACTAGCTCAGCAGCCTTGATAGATTAGCACACTGAGCCTGTCGAAGTGTGTTACTGATTAAAACTAAAACTATAAGCCTTGAACAATCCATCCCCAAAAATCACTGTTCACCCTCTCTTTCAAAAAAAAATTGGCCTGCATCCTTGCAGACCAATTCAAGGTGATTGTTTTCTTGTGTTTCAATCAAAAGTCAAAATTTGAAGCAAAGATTGAATCATTGTGCATGTTTGCCACTGTACTCTTGAAGTTCAGTCCATCATAGGACATACCAGTCACATAAATTTCTTCAGTTTGTGGATTTATTGCGATGCCTTCGGCAATATCCCAACGGTTAAACACGTCAAAAGTATGTACAGCAATACCATTACCAATCCCCCAGGATGTATTCAATAAACCGCCCTTGGTATATTTGCTTAATCCGAATGCGGATTTAGTTTGTCCATTTTCATCCCATCCCAAAGAACTCAGTACTAAAATTGAGTCATCTTCACTTTCAATCAACAGTTCAACACCGGTATCTTGTGTTTCACCTTGAAACAAATATTCGAAACCAGTTGTTTCATATCCTGTTCCGTTTGACCCAAAAGATGAATCCAACTCCCATTGCATTAACTGGGTTTCCTGGTATCTAAACAACGCGGTATCAAGCCCACCTGGTCCGGGCAAAGCCCCAATACCAACCAAATAACTTTGTCCACCCAAACCCGCTTCATGATAAACCACCAGGTCATTCAAAAACTCACGACTATCTAACGCCAGATTGGGTGATTGTGTTGACCAATCTCTTGTTAAATTACCAGCTAAATCAAACTCACAAAAGCTCATGTTCCAACCATCAGCATTGATACCATTGCCTTCAAATGTTGACCCGCCAACAATAAATCGGCTGATGCCATTGTGCCATACTATGGCTGAAGGATAATCACGGCTGCCTTGAATATCTGCATGATCAAAGTAACATGTACGTTTACCATCAGAACTAAACCCCGTGTCCATGGACAAGGCCCCAGATACAGGATCAACATTCAATACAGCAATACCATAATCGGTATCGTTTATGTTTGTTAATTCAACCTCAGCAGTTAACGCCAATTTATTGATAGAAGGCACATACACCAAATCAGTTAAACCAGCATCTTGACGGTCGATGGTTGCACCAATGTCAAATTCGACTTGCAAATTACCAACGATAACACCATTGGCATTGATGTGATAAATATATGGATCAGACTCACAGTCATTTGTAGTCTGGCAATATATTCTTGAATAGCCAACAAAGACGCCATCAGACGAATTCAGTGCCAAACCATAATCCAGTTGGGATTGTGGTGCCGGAATCATGGCCAAATCAAGAATTCCATCATTGTCAAAAGACAAGTCTAATTCACCATTTGGTAACCGACGCTCAACCCTGGCCATGAGTTCAGTTTGGCCATTGAAATCATACTGATAAGTACCCGCGATTAATATTCGGCCTTGTGAGTCAACCACAACATCGCTACCATACCAATTAAAACCTGATTCTCCGCTCAAGTCCCAGCCATCCGTTTGTCCATCCTGACTGAATGTAGAATCAACTGAGCCTAATTTAATGGCAGAAGCCGTACTCATAATCGCTATCATTACCAATCCTTGCATATACAATTGTTTTGTTTTCTTCTTCATCGTTATCTCCCAAAATAATAAAAATTAATGTCTCAATGGGAACTACGATGGCTATCTTGTGCACAGGACAACTTTTTTACAAAAAAATTAACCGCATGCATTTCTGCAGCCCAATCAAAATTCACATGGTTAAAAATTGAGCATACCCAAACCAAAGCCTATGGAATTGAATCACTCAGATGATTAGAAAAGAGTTTTTAGGTTTGCCCGGCCAAA
>JAUHXW010000239.1 GCA_030426705.1 Gammaproteobacteria bacterium | reverse complement strand
AAATCAATCGGTGTTCCCAAAGTCACATCACAAGTTGAGCCTGGACAAGGCATGCTGTTGTATAAAATATCAATCCACCCACCTGCTTCAGTTTGATTCAAACCCATGAATGGTAAATTCGAACCATTATTGGTCAAAGCATAATACCTCCCTGCAGGAAGACCATGGACGGTGAAATTGCCGGAAGCATCGGTGGTGGCCCAATTAGCAAAATCACCATCTTCATCATAAACAAGCACATGTACATCTGGTATTGGGTTATTGGGCGGATCCAATTCAGTGATGATGCCTGAAAAACTGTAAGCAGGTGATAAAGCAAAATCTATACCAGTCACGGTTGCATCATTCTCTGGATCACCGCTGAGTGGATCATAAGCCACAACAGTCACATTACCTGCAGTCAAATCACAAGTAACCCCAGGACAGTCTATGTTCCCTGAACTGTCGTATTTTTCCATAACATAAGGGGAAATCAACTCGCCAATGAACATGCTACCCGTTCTTACTGAATAGGTTCCCGGAGGCAAGGCCCGTTGAGAAGTGTAAGTCCCGTCTGGATTGATGCCTGCACCACCTGCCACTTCACCGGCTGAATTATAAAACTGTACGTACTCAACACCACTGGGATTTATGGGTAGACCGGTTGATTGGTCAGTTACGGTACCAGAAATTTTACCACCATAGTTCAACAAAAAGTTGACTCCCAATCGTTGTTCCTGGACTCCTAAAGAAACTGGATCGCCTCCGCCACCGCGGTCGCAACCACTCCAGGGACAGGCAATATTTTCAAATAACTCTCTTTGGAAAAATTCACTTCCCAGGTCTCCACCTTGAACAAAATACATACCTGGCAGTAAACCACCTATTTTGTATTGGCCATCAGCCATTGGATCAAAATCAGTGCCGTATATGTATTGAGAAGCCAGCAATCGATTGGCATCATTGAACACCATAATCAAACCAAATTGCTTGATGGTCTCTGTTGGATAGTCGTTATTCAATATAATGCCTGAAATACTGGCCCCAAATTGTAATGCAAAATCAATGTTGCTGGTGGTTACACCATTGACCAGATTCAACGTTGCTCCAGAGCCGTTAAACACTAAAGTGCCACAGGCATTGCACTGAATGTTGTTATAAACTTCCGGTATATGTAAGTTGTCATCTATGTTATTAGGCTCCAAAAAAGCTTTATAACTCCCCGCAGGAATACCGCTGACGGTGTAATTACCAGTGCCATCATAAACGGTCTCAAAGTACCAATAATCGTCGGTATTTACGGTGTCATACAATCGCAAACGCAATGTTTCAACAGGGTCAGAACTGGTGTCATCAATCATTTGACCAGTAATGGTTGCACCTATAACCAATTGAAAATCAATGCCATTTCTGACTTCAGCAGGCATCAAAGTGATGGTGCTGTTTACATCAGGCTCACAACTGTTACACTGCTCCGTGCCAGTGCTTGACCACATGGCATCAATATAAATATCTTCGGCGTCCAGAATGACCGCATAATAATCATCATCTGGCAAGCCCTTGATGCTGTAATTGCCTGCAACGTCAGAATATCCATAACCAAAATAACCGTTATTTGACACTTTTCGCAGGTTGACCTGTTTTCCATCAACTGGGGATCCACCTTGTGTCACTTGACCAGAAACGGATGCGCCTACAATTAAGTCCAAATCAACACCTACTCTGTTTTCGGCATCAGCCAAGGTAATTTCATTGTCTGCATCAAGTTGACAGTTAAAACAAACTTCTGTACCAGTTGAAGCCCAGACCGCATTGAGGTAGTCATCATAATCATCAGTGGCCCTAATATAATAGGTACCAGCAGATAAATTATTGAATGAATAAGTACCAAACTGATCAGTCACATCAGACCAATTACAATTATAAAAACTGCCCTCACAAAGTAAGATTTGCACATTTTCCGCATCTACATTATTAACCTGAACTGTGCCTGAGATAGTAGCGGTACCAACGCCTTTGCTACTTTTTTCTGCTGTTACTGACACCAAGCCACGTGTTGCATTCATCATAACCTGATAATCCAACCTGGATTTCTGTTGGTTGTATTCAAATTGCGTGATTCTTTTTTCTTGCAACAATTCTGTCAGAACATTGAGCTCTATTTCATTTGCAGATTGTTGCTGAGCAAAACCAAGTTGGCTCCAAAAAAACAAAATAAGTAAACTAATGTTTTTCATATTTCCCTCTCTTAATCAAACTTATCAAGTTTATATAATACTTTGAAGTGGTTTATACTGCCTCATTTTTTGAAAATAGTTTTCAGTCTGTTTCTGTTTAGTGATATTGGTCACAAATCAACCGTATTCCTGTTTCATATGAAGATATAATGAACTCATGTGTGGTGCTTTTTTGATAACCCGAAATCCGGCAACTGATGCTTTGGCAGAAGCATTGAAAGTCGGTTTTGTGGAAGACCGCGGGATCAGAACTCCGGCTTCGATGATTCAAATAATCACTGAGGATTAACATGACAGTTACCTTGATGATGCCACATTGTGGCTGTTGCTCGATAAAAACGGCAAACCCAATTATCAATACGCTACGTTCAACAGCCGTTCTGACAAATTATTTTCATCACAATTAACCAAACCTGCTTTTAGAAATTCACGTTGCCTTATTCCGGCTGATGGCATCATTGAAGGTCAAAATAAAAAATACCATTTCATCACCTCAGAAAAGAAATCATTGCTACTCGGCGGCATCTACAAGCAATATCAAATTGACAATGAAATCATCACCACTGCTTCCATCATCACTTGCCCCGGCAACCCCAAACTGGAAAACATCCACCGCAAATCAATTCCATTGATGTTTGATGTTGAAAACCATCAACTGATTGATATGTGGCTCGATCCAGGTATCAATGAGACTGAAGCATTTCGCCCTTTGCTTAACAATCGAATTAACTTTAATCTGATTGCAACCCCAACCCTCGGTGCCAGAAATCTGCAAGCCAGCGGTGAAACAATACAAATTTCAGCAGATTAGTTCGATTCCAATTTCAGCCTATGATAGAATGCGCCGCATCCGAGGGGTGGCCGTTTGTTAAATCGAAACTCAAACAGCCTGAGACGTCTTTGACGAACCCTTTGAACCTGATCCGGTTAATACCGGCGTAGGAATGGGTATCACAAACCACACGCCTTTACCGGGTCTCGAATTTTTATTTAAACTATGAGAGATCCCATGAAAAAACATTCATTAATTTTATTCCCCCTATTGTCTTTCAGCAGCCTTTCTGTAGCTCATGAAACAGGTGACCTGGAACATGAAGAACAGTTATCTGATTTAGTCGTTCAAGCCGATTTACGTGACGACACCAAAGCCCGCAATGTTGCAACCAGCCTCACAGTTCTGGACGATGAGACTTTGTCAAAAGCTGGCGTTCAACATTTTCAGGATGTACTTGGTTTGACTCCCAACATCAATTGGGCTGGGTCAACCAGTCGTCCAAGGTATTTTCAAATCCGCGGAATTGGTGAACGCTCCCAATATGAAGGCGCACCTAACCCATCAGTAGGTTTTATCATTGATGACATGGATTTCACCGGCATCGGTGGTGTGGCCACCTTATTTGACATGGAACAAATCGAAGTTTTGCGTGGCCCACAAGGCACACGCTACGGTGCCAATGCTTTGGCAGGGATGATTTATGCGCAAAGTAAAGCGCCCAGTTTTGTTTCAGAGCATTCGCTTGAAGCCACCTTGGCCGATCATGGCACTTCAGGCTTGGGATTCAGCTCAACCGGGCGATTGGGTGATTTAGAAAACGTTAATTACCGCTTGACTGCGCACCAGTACAAAAGTGACGGTTTCAGAAAAAATACATTTTTCAATCGCGATGACACCGATGACAAAAACGAATTGATGACCCGAGGTAAAATTCAATGGTATTTGCATGACAACTGGCAACTCAATGCCACATTCTTGTTGGTCGATATCGACAATGGTTTTGATGTTTGGAACCCAGAGAACACCTTGACCACACACAGCAATGATTTGGGCATAGATAACCAAAGATCCGTTGGTCTCAGTTTGAAAAACACCTGGTCGAACGACCGCTTTGATATCGTCAGCATCAGCAGCCACACCGATTCAGACATTCAATACTTTTTCGATGGTGATTGGGGCAACGATGACTATTGGGGAGAATTAGGCCCTTATGACTTTACTTCAAATAATAACCGAGAAAGAAGCAACTTAACCCAGGAAATTAGATTGATTTCCAACAAAGGCAGCCGCATTTTCAACGACTCCACAGAATGGCTGGCTGGTTTGTATTTTTCCGATTTGTCAGAAGACAATGCAATCGATGAGTTTTATAACGGTGCTGTTTATCGGCAACTGGACAGCGAATTCACCGCCAACACCTGGGCAATTTTTGGTCAATTGGACACCCACATCACTGATAAAACGACTTTAACAACTGGATTACGATTTGAGCAAAGGGACAGTGAATACACCGACAGCAATGGGCTGAGTTTAAAACCTGAAGATGATATGTTTGGCGGTCAAATTTCACTGAAGCATCAACTCAACAAACAGCAAAACATCTATGCCACCATTTCCCGTGGTTACAAAGCAGGTGGTTTTAATTTAAGTGTGGATTTACCTGAAGCACGACGGGCTTATGATCCTGAATATTTGATCAATTACGAAATTGGCCTGAAGTCCATGTTGCTTGATTATCGCTTGAGTC
>JAUHXW010000238.1 GCA_030426705.1 Gammaproteobacteria bacterium | reverse complement strand
CTGGTCAGTTCTGCGATTTGAACGCCTGTATCTAAGGCTAACAGTTGTTTACCAGTCTCTTTTTCAAATGCTTGAATTTTATGAATGGCTTCTTTGTTGATTTTAAAAACGGACTCTTTGCCTTGAAATTGAAATTCGACAGCTTCAAAAAGAATTTCTTCATCAATGTTCATGGAGTTGTCATCGCTGACATTGTGCAATTCATTGATTTTTGCTTCTAATTCGGCAAGTGGCTGTTCAAAGTCCAGATAATCTGTATTCATAAACTGTATTTTTTGAAATCAATCCGCTATTTTACGTTGTCATCAGCGATTGTGCCAGTCGAAAACAGGCAGAAAATGTTAAGATGTCGTGTTTTTTTAATGACCACAAGCATGTCTGAATTTATAGCCAAATTACCCAAAGTCGAATTACACATGCATATTGAAGGCTCAATGATGCCAGCCATGTTGTTACAACTGGCTGAAAAAAATAAGGTCAATATCCCTTATGAAACTTTAGAAGAAGTTGAAAAAGCTTATCAATTCAAAGACTTGACTGAATTTGTGAATATCTATTTGCAAGGCACTGAAGTCATAAAATCGGCAGAAGATTTTTATGTGTTGACCATGGAATATCTACACAAATGCCAAAAGCAAAATATACAACACACAGAAGTATTTTGTGACATCAGAACCTATGTGGACCGTGGTTTACCACCTGAAATGGTGATTGAGGGTATTGAAGCTGGATTCAAAGATGGGTTAAGTCAGTTGGGTATCACCGGTGGCATGATTCCTTGTTTTATCAGACACGAGGGCGCAGAGAAAGCCTGGGAAGACTGGCAATTTTACCAACAACATACCCAGCGTTTTCTCGGCATTGGATTGGCCGCTGTTGAAGTCGGTTTTCCTGCCAGTATGTTCAATGAATTATTTTTAGAAGTGCGTGCCACTGGCTTACCTGTGGTGGCGCATGCTGGTGAAGAAGGGAGCGCTGATTACATTTGGTCTGCCATTCGTGATATCGAGGTTGATCGCATTGATCACGGCATCAAGGCTCTGGAGGACCCAGAATTGGTTAAATACCTGCAACAAACCCAGATTCCTTTGACCGTTTGTCCTTGTTCAAATACAGCTTTACATGTGTTTAAAAGTATGGATCAACATGTGATTGGACAAATGCTGGATTTGGGGTTGAATGTGACCATCAATTCCGATGATCCGGCGCATTTTGGCGCTTATTTACAGGAAAATATGGAAGCCGTGCAACAGCATTGCGGCATCACCGATGAGCAAATCATTCGCATGACTTACAATGCCATAGATGCCAGTTTTGCTGATGCCCAGCGGAAAAATGAGTTGGCAAAAAATCTGGATTTCTATCTGGAATCTCTGTCAAATTGATTCTCAAGTTGCACTACAGTTGTCAAAAAGGTTTGACGACTGCTGAATTTCAATTAAAAACAATGCCAATGCCTTTTGTGCTTTTTACAGACAGCATTTTTACCCGGTCTGACATGCACAATGCGATAGTCTTTGCGTTTGTGGTCATTGTCAATCAACACCACTTTCTTGCTGTGGCCTTTTTTGACCACCACCACTTTATCAGCTTTGTGGGTATGACAGCCTGCGGTGAAAATTAAACTGCCTATCAAACTGAATAAAAATATCGTTCTCATGTTGTACTCCTGTTGTTGTTTGGAATTACAACGCTGGAAGGTATTACTGGTTGACAGTAGGTTAAAAACTCAACAAATGAGTAGCAGTGCAGATGATAAACATTCAATGGTTACCGGTGTTTCACCGATGAACTCACCATCAGGCATCAGGGGCATGGGTTGTTGGGTTTTTATGGTGATGCTTTTGACTTTGCGGGTATCTACTTCTTTGTAATTCACATGCTTGCCTGAGTATATGGTGGGGAAAAGGGTAAGGATTTTCGCTCGGGATATTCTTTTCAAAATAATCACATCTAACAAGCCATCATCAATTTTGGCATCGGGGGCAATCAGGAACGATGTACCGGTATAACGACTGTTGGCCACTTCCACAAACACCAGGGAATCGTCTATGGTTTCGATTTGGTCATCAGCCAAGGTCATGCTCAATTTTATTGGATATTTTTTCAGTTTGGCCGTTTCCCAAAGAGTGGCCAAGGTATAAGCCGATTTGCCCAATTTCTTGATTTTCAAGGTGGTGCGGCCAGCATTGACTACAAAACCCATGCCGATAATGTTGAGAAAATAATAAGATTGTTCAGCTGTTTTGGCCAATCCCAAATCAATGGCCTTGGTTTTTTTGTTGACTATGATGTCAATGCCTTTTTGCCAATCCGTGGGCAGCAACCCCAATTCTCTGGAAAATGCATTGCCGGTACCCACTGGTATCACGCCAAATGGAATGCGTTGGTCTTCTCGATGTGACATCAAGCCATTGATGACTTCGAACAAAGTGCCATCACCACCGGCAGCAATGACGGCCTGGTAGTTGGATAAATCAGCACTTTGGACCAGGCTTTGCGCATGACCAGAACGTTCTGTTGCTAACACATTAAAATCAATATTTTGTTGTTGCAAATAATCCTCAATCAAAGGCAAATACTTTTGCGCCCGGCCGCTGCCAGCTTGTGGATTGAAGATAATAAGGATTTTTTGCATCGCATGATTTTAGTTGAATCAGAACTGAAATGCATTTATGTTTTCACTGATTAATTCTTAAATACGAATTTCGTTTACACACCCCTCGGTCCCCTCTCAAGAGGGGAGGTTAAAAAACCATTTTTGAAACCAAAATAAAAAGTGAGTTGCTATCAATCTATGAAGTTGATGAAAGCCAGTAGATAAAGCTTCCCCTCTTGAGAGGGGATTGAAGGGTGTGTCAAGTCTCACCATATTGATATGAGCGCACAAGCTGGAGTAAACCAACCTGTTTTTACTTTGCGAAAGGCCTGTTTTAATTTAAGAATTTCAGTTGGTCTTAACGGGTGTCGTAAAAATCAAAGCCTGTTAAAATACCCTCCTTTTATTTGAACCGGATTTATGTCATTTACAGTTGGACAAAGGTATATCAACAATGCGGATTTGCAATTGGGCTTGGGGCGTGTTGTGGCTGAGAACCATAGGATGGTCAAAGTGGCTTTTGATGCGGTGGGTGAAGAACGGATTTATGCCAAAGATTCAGCACCATTGAGTCGCTATGAAGCGCAAGTTGATGATCAGCTGCAGCATAAGGATGGTTGGGTTTTGACCATCAAGGAAATTAAAAAACTGAATGGTTTGAATATTTATTTTGGTATCAAGGAAGGTGGTGATGAAGATGTCATTCCGAAAACCGAAATCACCGACAACATTTCATTGGACAGACCTGCAGACCGTCTGCTCAATGCTCAAATTGACAAACAAAAATGGTATGACTTGCGACAAATGGCCAGAGCCCATCAACAACGACTGGTGGCTTCTGATTTGTATGGATTAACAGGTTGTCGCACGGCTTTGTTACCCCATCAACTGTACATTGCGCATTCAGTGGGTAAACGCTATGCGCCACGGGTTTTACTGGCCGATGAAGTGGGTTTGGGTAAAACCATTGAGGCCTGTTTGATTTTACATCAGCAACTACTGACCAATCGGGCACAAAGGGCCATCATCATCGTGCCGGAAAGTCTGACCCATCAGTGGATGGTGGAATTGTTGCGGCGCTTCAATTTGCAAGTCAGTGTGTTTGATGAAGAAAAATGTCTGGAAATTGAGCAGTCAAGCGGTTTAAGCAACCCTTTTGATGCCGCTCAACTGGTGTTGTTACCTTTAGAAATGGTGTTGGATAATCCAGCGAGAGAAGCGCAAATATTGGCTGCCAACTGGGATTTGTTGGTGGTGGATGAAGCGCACCATTTGGAGTGGTTTGAAGCTGAAGTGGCGGATGATACTGAGTTGCCCGATTCGGTTCGCGCCTATCAAACCATTGAAGCCTTTGCGCAACACATTCCAGGTGTGTTGTTGTTAACAGCCACGCCGGAACAATTGGGTCGCAAAAGCCATTTCGCTCGCCTGCGCTTACTGGATGCCGATCGTTACCATGATTTTGAACAATTTTTGGCTGAAGAAGCCGAATTTGAAAGCGTGGCCGATGCCATTGAAGCACTGATTCAATGGGTTAATGGTGATGAAACAGTCACATTGGAAACAATCAAATCACAGTTAGTGAACCATGTCGGCAAGGACATTTTGGCGCAAATAGACGAATTGCAACAAAATCCAGAACAAGGCTTAAGCTTGATTAATCAGTTGCTTGATCAGCATGGCACTGGACGCGTACTGTTTCGTAATACCCGTCAATCGGTACAAGGCTTTCCCCAGCGGCAATTACATGTCGATGCTTTGCCCGTGCCTGAAATTTACCAAAATCATGCCGATAGTTTGCATGCATTGACGCCTGAATCCACATTGCCAAAAGAGCAACAAGCGCTATGGTTAAAGCAAGATCCACGGGTACAATGGCTGGTGGACAAAAGCAAAGCCCTGAAACAGGAAAAGATCCTGATCATTGCTTCCAGCCAACAAACTGTTTTACAACTTGAACAATACTTTCGAGACCAACATGGCATTCATGTGGCGGTGTTTCACGAGGGCATGAGTTTGATTGAGCGTGATCAGGCTGCTGCCTGGTTTGCTGATTTGGACAATGGCACCAACATTTTATTGTGTTCTGAAATAGGCAGCGAGGGGCGTAATTTTCAGTTTGCTCATCACTTGTTGTTTTTTG
>JAUHXW010000237.1 GCA_030426705.1 Gammaproteobacteria bacterium | reverse complement strand
AAGGAGCGGTCAGTCCATTGGTCAATTTCAACGCCCGCACGCATGTTGACATTGATGTTCCAGTCATAAGCACCCCAGGATTTTAAGTCAACTGCCCAAACAGGCTTAAACCCATGCCATTTTTTACCGGCATATTGCCAGCCCAGTTGCCACATGATTTTATCCAGATTGCCCGGTTCTGAACGTGTGATGAGGCCAGCTCCGGCGTACAGATCCCAATTTTTCAGGCGGGTATGTGCTGACCATTTAATGGTTTCATAGGACAAGTTTATCCTGTCTTGTAGATAGTTCTGGTTGTCGATGATAAATTCATCTCCCAAGTGTGTGCTTCTGTGGGTGTAGCTAAAACGCCAGTTCCAGTGGTCCAAAGACTGTACCAGTTCACCACCTACTGAGAAATCAGTGTTGATCAATGCACCACCCCGGTTATTGCGGGTGTCCAGTTCACTGACATCAAATTGTGAGCGGATTTGGCCAAAAACATTAAAAGACAATGGTCTGCGGTCAGCCCATTTGAAACTGCGTACTGATTGTCTTTTGCCGCCACCAAGTAATACCGAATTAAAACTGCGGCCCAGAAAATCAAGACTGCCATAACTGATGAATAGGTTGGATTCATCCAGATCAGCGATTAAATCTGGAAACTGACTGCGAGGCTTGGTTTGAGATGGGCTTTGATTGTTGACTTCATCAACCTGTTTGATTTGGTCGTAACAGTCCAGTCTTTTGTCATTATCCATCAGTGTTTGACAATGTTTTAATTGGGCTAGTAATGCGCTTTCATGTTCGGCAGCAAAGCTTGAATCAGCCAATGCCAAGAGCAATAATACAGTCATCAAAAATCTCATAATCGCATCCAGTAAAAAGGCAAATGTCTTCGTTCATTTGCCTTTTGTTTAACAACAGTTTGATGGCATCAACTTACCACCATTTTTTCAGTGATTAGCCTATGAGGCCAGGCTCCTCAAAACGTAATGTAAAATTCCACCATGACGACAGTATTCTACTTCTTTAGGTGTATCTATTCTGACATCAACTTCAAAAGTCACTGAAGTGCCATCTTCACGATGGGCGGTCACTTGAGCGGTTTTTGACTCTCCATTTTGTAACCCAGTGACATCGTAGACTTCTTTACCTGTTAAATTGAAAGTGTCAGCACTTTCTCCTGCTTTAAATTGGAGTGGAATCACACCCATACCCACGAGGTTTGAACGGTGAATCCTTTCATAACTTTCAACCAATACTGCTTTAACGCCCAGCAGGTTGGTGCCTTTTGCCGCCCAATCGCGTGAAGAACCGGTGCCATATTCTTTACCAGCAATGACCAACAAGGGCGTACCTTCCTGTTGATATTTCATGGAAGCATCGAAGATGCTCATTTGTTCATCAGAAGGCTGAAGGCGAGTCCAGCCACCTTCAGTACCTGGTGCCAATTGATTTCGAAGTCTGATATTGGCAAAAGTGCCACGCATCATCACTTCGTGGTTACCACGACGTGAACCATAGGAATTAAAATTGGCTTTCCCTACGCCTTTCTCTTGTAAATACTTTCCTGCAGGTGAATCAGCGGCTATGGCACCAGCGGGTGAGATGTGGTCAGTGGTGACAGAGTCACCCAGCTTGGCCAAAACCCTTGCGCCAGAGATGTTATCGATGGTGCCCACATCCAACGTTATACCGACAAAGTATGGTGGGTTCTTGATATATGTGGAGTCCTCCTGCCAGTCAAACAATTCTGATTTGGTGGTTTTGACTGCTTCCCAATTGGCGTCTCCTTCAAAAATACTTTCATAACCAGCAGCAAAACTGTTCTGATTGACATTGGCTTGGATGGTGTCCGCTATTTCGTGGTCGCTGGGCCAAATGTCTTTTAGATAAACAGGATTGCCGTCTTGATCTGCACCCAACGAGTCGTTGTATAAATCGAAATTCATGGTTCCAGCAATGGCATAAGCCACAACCAGTGGTGGCGAGGCCAAAAAGTTCATTTGTATGTCTGCATGAATACGGCCTTCAAAATTACGGTTACCAGACAACACTGAAGTGGCAATCAAATCGTTGTCATTGATGGCTTTGGAAAGAGCAGGGTCTAACGGTCCCGAGTTACCAATACAAGTGGTACAACCAAAACCAACCACATTAAATCCAAGGGCTTCTAAGTCATCCATCACTCCGGCAGAATTCAAATAATGTGAAACCACTTTTGAACCGGGCGCCAATGAAGTTTTGACCCAAGGCTTAACGGTCAATCCCCTGGCAGCCGCATTTCTGGCCAATAAGCCTGCTCCAAGCATCACTGCTGGGTTTGAGGTGTTGGTGCAAGAAGTAATGGCGGCTACTGCGATGTCGCCATCAGTGAATTCATAGGTGCCTTTTTCAGCGGCAACAGCAATTGATTTGGCTGCTCGACCATCCTCAAATTCATTGAATAATTTGTTATAAGTTGATTTTGCGACAGTTAACTCAATGCGATCCTGTGGGCGTTTAGGGCCGGAGATACTGGGCACAACTGTACTCATATCCAGTTCCAAAACCGCAGTGTATTCTGCATCAACGCTGTTTTCATCATGGAACATGCCTTGCGCTTTGGCATAAGCTTCGACCAAATTAACCTGTTCATCTGAACGGCCAGTCAGTTTCAGGTAACGTAAGGACTCATTGTCAACTGGGAAAATGCCACAGGTTGCACCGTATTCAGGCGCCATGTTAGCGATGGTGGCTCGGTCTGCCAGTGGTAAATATTGCAAGCCAGAACCAAAGAACTCTACAAATTTCCCTACAACACCATGTTCACGTAACATATCAACCACAGTTAACACCAAGTCAGTAGCCGTGACGCCTTCTTGTAATTTGCCAGTCAATTTGAAGCCAACCACCTGTGGAATCAACATTGAAATGGCCTGTCCCAACATGGCGGCTTCTGCTTCGATACCGCCTACACCCCAGCCAAGTACACCGATACCATTGATCATGGTGGTATGAGAATCTGTACCAACTACAGTATCAGGGTAGGCAAGCAATTCGCCATTTTGTTCTGAACCAAAAATAACACGTGCTAAATATTCAAGATTAACCTGATGAACAATTCCATTTCCTGGTGGTACTACTTTAAAAGTGTCAAAAGCAGTTTGACCCCATTTGAGGAAACCATAACGTTCCATGTTGCGTTGAAACTCTATTTGAGTGTTCAACTCAGCAGCATCATGGGTGCCATATTTATCAACTTGCACTGAGTGATCAATCACCAATTCTGCTGGTGACAATGGGTTAATTTTCTGCACATCACCACCCAAAGCTTTCATGGCATCGCGCATGGCTGCTAAATCAACCACTGCTGGCACGCCAGTAAAGTCTTGTAATACCACTCGCGAAGGTGTGAAGGCAATTTCGGTTGAAGGTTTGGCTTGAGGGTCCCAATTACACAAGGCTTCAATGTCAGAAACAGTCACATCAACTCCGTCTTCATTACGCAACAGATTTTCCAATAAAATTTTCAAACTGAAGGGCAGTTTGCTGATGTCATATTTCTCAGCTATTTTGGGTAAGCTGTAGTATTTATATTTCTTATTATTGCAAGCCAATTGCATGGCAGTTTTTAGCGTATCACTCATTGGTCAACCTCGATTTATGATTTTATAAGTAAATTATCGCATTTCTGCTGTGAAAAATACAGCAATCGCCAATGACATTCGACTGTCTTTTAGTAGAGGATATAAAAAAAGCCCCTCGATAAAACGATATGACCGAAGGGCTTTGAGAATTGCTGACTACTAGAGACCTTTGCTTGAATTATAACAAAGATCCTTGTTATTTATTTAGTCACAATATTAAGCTTATCACTGGCTTTTTTATTTCGGTTGGCTTTTCTGGCAGCCAAAAACGGATAAATGTTACCAGTGGTTTTCATTTGCTCAGCTGGTGGTGCAAATTGAGTCAAGTTAATGCCTTTAACAGCAGCGATATACTCTTCGATGGTGGGTGTTCTGCCCAATACTGTTGAAAGGACCACGACAGGAGTTGATGCCAATAAAGATTCACCTTTCTTCTCAGTAGAATCTTCCACAACACGGCCTTGGAACAGGCGTGTAGAGGTAGCCATAACAGTATCACCTTTAGCCGCTTTTTCCTGGTTGCCCATACACAAGTTACATCCAGGTCTCTCCAAATACATCATATTTTCATATTCGGTTCTGGCTTGTTGTTTTGGATTGACATCATCAAATACAAAACCAGAATATTTCTCCAGTATTGCCCAATCGCCTTCGGCTTTCAGTTCATCAACAATGTTGTAGGTCGGTGGTGCAACAACCAAAGGTGCTTTGAATGTGACTTCCCCATGAATTTCTTCCAAATTGCGGAACATTTGCACCATGATTTTCAAATCACCTTTGTGCACCATACAAGAACCGACAAAACCTAAATCGACTTTTTTACTGCCGCCATAGAATGACAATTCACGAATGGTGTCGTGTGTATAACGTTTGGAAATGTCATCATTATTAACATCTGGGTCAGCTATCATTGGCTCATCGATTTCATCCAGGTCAATGGTGACTTCAGCATAATATTTGGCATTGTCATCAGGCATCAAAGCAGGTTTTTCACCCGATTTAATGTCCTGGATACGTTGATTGGCTTTATCAATTAAACCTTGCAAGACCTGACTATCATTATCCATGCCTTTGTCAATCATAATCTGGATTCGACTTTTGGCAATTTTCAGTGATTCAATCAAGGTTTCATCAT
>JAUHXW010000236.1 GCA_030426705.1 Gammaproteobacteria bacterium | reverse complement strand
CTGTAGCGGCCCCGGGCGCGACGGTTATTGCGGTACAACCCCAAGCAACGCTTGATACCGAGTTCGCCGGTTGGGACAAACGATACCCAGCAGCAAGACGGTTGGATTTCACCGAGCGCTATGGCTATCGCCTGACCATTAAAAGTGTTATAGGTATAAAATTTAAGCATATGCCCCAATAATGTTTGATTATTACTTGTAATCTTTTTGCAAAAGTCTAAAATTCATTATATCTCTTAATCAAGATATAAAGATATAATGAATTTAAACGACTTGTTTAAAACCCTTGCTGATGAATCTCGGATCAGACTGATTTTGTTGTTACAACAACAGGAACTCACAGTGGCTGAATTATCAGACATCACCCGATTGGCACAACCCAGAGTATCAACCCATTTATCTCACCTCAAGAAACATAACCTTGTTTTGGTGAGAAAACAAGGTGTCAGTTCTTTTTATCGATTGAACAGTGAATATTTTAATCATGATTACAGTGAATTATTGACACTGGTTACCAAAACTTACGCAGACAATCCACTAATCACGCAGGACAACAAACGTCTGAATTTGGTCATGGCCGACCAGGCAGAGTCAAACCAATGGGTCGATGCCGTGGCCGGTGATATGGAAAGGCATTATTCTCCAGGACGCACCTGGGAAGCCACCACTCGAGTGGTTGCCAAACTGGTTTCCTTGGGCAACGTATTGGACTTGGGATCAGGAGATGGGGTGTTGGCAGAACTGTTGGCAAAAAACTCTGAACAATACACTTGTTTGGACAACAACGCCAAAGCCATTGAAGCCGCAAAAGCCCGATTAAAACACTTGGACAATGTTTCATTTTATCAACAAGACATTCATCAGCTGGATTTACCCCAAAATGTTTATGACTGCGTGTTGATGTTACATGTATTGACCTATTCCACGAAGCCAGAAACGGTGATTCATCAAGCCTTTAACTGTTGTAAACCAGATGGCAAGTTAATCATTTCCACTTTGCAATTACACCACCATGAGTCTGTATTGGATGATTACGGTCATAAAAACCTGGGCTTCACCACCGAACAGTTATCAAAATGGTGTCAGCAAGCAGGATTTAAACACATTGATGCCAACATCAGCTCTCAGGAACAACGCAAACCCCACTTCAAAATCATCACGGTTGAGGCAATTAAATGACCACACAAAGCAATCCACAGCCAACAACCCGGCAATTAATAGCACAACATCTCCAGCAAAGAATCCTGTTACTCGATTCTGCCATGGGTACCCGCATCCAGACTTTGAAATTATCTGAAAGTGATTTCCGTGGTGACCTTTTGCAAAACCATGAGCAAGATTTAAAAGGTAACAATGACATTTTGTCAGTGACACAACCACAAATCATCCAAAAGATTCATGAAGATAACCTGGCCGCGGGTGCTGATTTTGTCGAAACCAACACCTTCAATGCCACCTCAATTGCCCAGGCTGATTATGCCACGGAGCACCTGACTTTTGACATCAACAAACAATCGGCTTTGGTGGCCAAGCAAGCCTGTAAAAAATACAGCACATTCGAAAAGCCACGTTGGGTGATTGGTGTGCTGGGTCCAACCAACCGTACCGCCTCAATTTCACCTGATATTAATCGTCCCGAGTACCGCAATGTCACCTTTGATGAACTGGTGGCTGCTTATACCGAAGCGACAGAAGGTTTGATTGCGGGTGGTGCTGATGTTTTGATGGTCGAAACGATCTTTGATACCCTGAATGCACGCGCTGCATTGTTCGCTTTGCAAACAGTTTTGGAAGCAAATAACCTTGATATTCCCATCATGATTTCTGGCACCATCGTCGATGCCAGTGGGCGAACTTTATCGGGGCAAACATTGGCTGCTTTCTATCATTCAATCCGACATGTTAAACCAATCGCCATTGGTCTGAATTGTGCTTTGGGTGCTGATGATTTATTGCCATACGTCAAGGAATTATCAGACATTTGCGAATGCTATGTCAGTATCCACCCAAATGCAGGCTTGCCTAATGAGCTCGGCGAATACGACCACACGCCCGAACATATGGCTGAAATCATGGCACAAATGGTTGAACATGGTCATGTCAATATCATGGGCGGTTGTTGTGGCACCACGCCAGAACACATCGAAGCACTGGCAACAATGGCCAGCAAGCATCAACCCAGATCATTACCCCAATTACCTACCTATTGTCGCTTATCAGGCCTCGAGCCTCTGACCATCACTCCTGAAATGAACTTTATTAACGTCGGTGAACGCACCAATGTCACCGGTTCATTGAAGTTCAAACGCCTGATTAAGGAACATGATTTAAACACTGCTTTGGAAATCGCCCAAGAACAGGTCGATAATGGTGCCCAGATCATTGACATCAATATGGACGAAGGCTTGATTGATTCCAAAGCCATGATGATTGAATTTCTGAATCTGATTGGTTCAGAACCCGCCATTGGCCGTGTGCCCATCATGATTGATTCATCCAAATGGGAGGTGCTGGAAGCCGGTTTGCAGCACATCCAGGGTAAAGGCGTGGTGAACTCCATCAGCCTCAAGGAAGGTGAAGAAGAATTTATCAGGCATGCCAAATTGGCGCAAAAATACGGCGCTGCTATCATCGTTATGGCTTTTGATGAAACCGGCCAAGCCGACAGCTTTGAGCGCAAAACTGAAATCTGCCAACGGTCTTACGACATCCTGACCCAACAAATTGGCTTTCCCGCTGAAGACATTATTTTTGATCCCAATATTTTTGCCATTGGTACTGGCATTGAAGAACACAACAATTATGGTAAGGATTTTATCGATGCCACCCGTTGGATCAAACAAAACCTGCCACATGCCATGGTTTCCGGCGGCGTTTCCAATATTTCATTTTCATTCCGTGGTAACAACCCATTGCGAGAAGCCATCCATTCAGTGTTTCTGTTCCACGCCATCAAAGCCGGCATGGACATGGGTATTGTCAATGCCGGACAACTGACCGTTTACGATGACATTCCAACAGAAATCCGCAATAAAATTGAAGATTTACTCTTCAACCGCGATCCGAATGCCACTGAAGACCTGATGACATTGGCGCAAGACATGCAAGGCAGCCAACAAGATGAATCTGACAAACTGGCCTGGCGTGATGAAGCGGTTGCGGATCGCATCAAACATGCATTGGTGCACGGCATCATTGACTTTATCGAAGAAGATGCCGAAGCAGCCATGCATGAATTGGAAGAACCCCTGGCGGTGATTGAAGGGCCATTGATGGCGGGGATGAATGTGGTGGGTGACTTGTTTGGTGAAGGCAAAATGTTTTTGCCACAAGTGGTCAAATCAGCACGGGTGATGAAAAAAGCCGTGGCCTGGCTCACACCACACATTGAAGCCCAAAAAGGCCAGCAACAGGCCAAAGGTAAAATCGTCATGGCCACCGTCAAAGGTGATGTGCATGATATTGGCAAAAACATTGTGGGCGTGGTATTGGGTTGTAATAACTATGAAATCATTGATTTGGGCGTGATGGTACCTTCTGAAACCATCCTCAAAGCAGCCAATGATCACAATGCAGACATCATAGGTTTATCAGGTCTGATCACCCCTTCATTGGATGAAATGTGCTATGTTGCCGAACAAATGCAGGAAAAGGGCATGAACCTGCCCCTGCTGATCGGTGGCGCCACCACTTCGCGTACACATACTGCCTTGAAAATTGAACCTCAATATGAACAGAGTACGGTTTGGGTCAAAGATGCTTCAAGGGCGGTAGGCGTGGTACAGCAGTTATTGTCTGAAAAGGACCACTGTACGTTTTCTGAAAAAATCAAAGCCGAATACCATAATATCCGTGAACGTCGTAAAAACCGCTCAGGCAATAAAAACCTCATTACTTTGGAACAGGCCCGCAACAATGCGCTGCAATTGGATTGGTCAAGTTTTGAACCGATAAAACCGCAATTCACAGGTGTTAAGGTGATTGATGACACACCTTTGGCAACGCTGCGTGACTACATCGACTGGACACCATTTTTCCAAACCTGGGAATTACATGGCAGATTTCCTGATATATTGACCGATCATGTGGTTGGCGATAGTGCCTCTGAACTTTACAAAGATGCCCAAGCCATGTTGGATAAAATCATTGAGGAACAATGGCTGGAATGTAAAGCTGTATTGGGGCTGTTTCCAGCCAACAGCGAGGGTGATGATGTCTTGATTGAACACAATGACCAACAACATCGCTTAATGAACCTCAGACAACAAGCCAACAAACCCAAAGCCAATTTGTGCCTGAGTGATTTTATTGCACCCAAAGAATCTGACAAAACTGATTATATCGGTGCTTTTGCAGTAACTGCTGGACTAGGCATTGAACCGCATGTGAAACGTTTTGAAGCCAACAACGATGACTACAACAGCATCATGCTCAAAGCCCTGGCCGATCGACTGGCTGAAGCCTACGCTGAATATCTGCATCAACAAGTCAGAACAAATTATTGGAGTTATCAACCCAAAGAACAATTAGACAATGAAGCACTGATAGCCGAACAATACCAAGGCATCCGCCCGGCCCCCGGCTACCCAGCCTGCCCGGATCACACCCAGAAAGAACTGCTGTTTGAACTGCTGGATGTCACCAATAACACCTCCATCGAACTGACCTCGGGCCTGACCATGTACCCTGCCGCCTCTGTCAGCGGCTTCTACTACGCCCACCCCGAATCCCAATATTTTGTGGTCGGTAAAATTACTCAGGAACAAGTCGAAGAT
>JAUHXW010000235.1 GCA_030426705.1 Gammaproteobacteria bacterium | reverse complement strand
GTCACATAATTGGCAAGGTTGCTTGCTGAGCTGTAAATGTTTGAAATTGACTTGCTTAAATAAATTGACTATCCTTGGCAGCATCTTTTTTATCGGGGAATGCAATCAAAACAATCAATTCAAAGTCATGTCTTTTTCTTTGATTTGTTCGATATAGCGATCAACAATTTGCTCCAAAACGTCAAGCGGCACAGAACCACTGCCTAAAACAGCATCATGAAAACTGCGAATATCAAATTGTTCGCCCAGTTCAGCTTCTGCCTTATGGCGTAATTCCCAAATTTTAATTTCACCCAGCTTATAAGAAAGTGCTTGTGCTGGCCAGGCAATATAACGGTCTATTTCAGTCCTGACATTGTGCTTGGAAAGGGCGGTGTTTTCTTCCATCAGTTTAATGGCTTCGTCACGACTCATGTCCATGGCATGAATACCGGTATCGACCACTAAACGCATGGCGCGCCACATTTCATATGTCAGGCGACCAAACTCCGAATAAGGATCCTGATAAAAGCCCACTTCTTTGGCCAGTTTCTCACAATACAAACCCCAGCCCTCACCAAATGCTGAGATGTAGGCGTTTTGACGGAATTTCGGCAAATGATCCAGTTCTTTGGTCAAGGCACCTTGTAAATGATGACCCGGTACCGCTTCATGAAAAGTCAGGGCTTCAAGATTATACAAAGGTCTTTTTTCCAAGGCATAGGTGTTGACCCAATACTGTCCGGGTCGGGTTGAGTCCAATGGCGCGGAAACATATCGACCAGTGGTGTAGTTGGGGGCGATTCCTGCCGGAACCGGATTGACCGCATAGGGTTGTCTCGGTAAGCGTGTGAATAATTCGGGTAACTTGCCGTCCATGCGTTTGGAAATGTCTCTGGCTTCTTTGAGTAAATCATCAGCGGTTTTGGCATAAAACCGTGGGTCGGTTCTGAGAAAATGCAGAAATTCAGCAAAATTTCCCTCAAAAGCCACTGACTCAATGATGGCTTCCATTTCCTTGCGAATGCGTTTGACTTCCTGCCAGCCGATTTGGTGAATTTCTTCCGCGGTCAGATTCAAGGTGGTGTATTCAAGGATTTGTTGCTGATAATAAGCCTTGCCATTTGGAAAACTGTAGGCGCCAATGGTGTCGCGGGCGCCTGGCAGGTATTCCTTGACCATAAAATCCTTGAATTTACGGTAGCTTGGGTTGATCGATTCGGTGATGATGGCTTTTGCTTGTTCCTGAAATTTCACAAACAAAGTTTCATCGATGTGCTTGGGTTTTTGTAAAAACGGCTGGTAAAAATTCGATTGTTCCGGGTCATCCTTGATATAGGTTTCAATAAATTCGGGGTAATGCTGGATGATGACTTTGGGCTGGGTGAAGCCGCGTTGCAGACCAGCTTTCATGTTGCCGATATGCTGACTCATCACTCGGGTAACTTGTTTCATTTTGCTTAAATGATTTTCAAAGTCTTTGGCTGTATTGAATGCGCTGTAACGGTGCATGGTGGCCAAATTCACATGGAATGAATTTTCTGCCGTGATCGGCATTTCATATTCCCTGAAGTCATTATCAGCAAGGGTTTGCTGCAGGAAGGCTTTTTGCATTTGCAGAGAAATTTGATCCTCAAAATCTAACTTGCTGGCTTTGAGTTTGTTCAATTTTTCCAACAAGGGTTTGAGCTCAGAATTTTGCTTTTGATAAAACGCTGCTGAATAGTCATTCAACAAGCCATCTTTGGATTGGTCTCCCAGGTAGCTGGCGGTTTGTGGACTGAGTTCAGACTGCACAGCAATGATTTCATCCAGAATCTTGTGCAGCTTTTTGCTGGTGGGGTTGGCGTTGGCTGAAACACTGATGATTAGCAGTAACAGCAGCAATATATAAGATTGTTTTTTCATGTTAGCTTCGGTTTAATGTGCTGGTGTCCGGTAAAAATTAGGCTTGGTAAGTTGCAAACCAGATACTGTATTTGTTTGCTTGTCTTTCATTTTAATTAAGACTTAAATATAAAAAATGTTCAAGAAAAAAATATTTAACAATCCTCTTCTCGTCTTCCTCAGGCTTGATCCCTCTACTGTCCGGTTAATACTTACTCTCCTACCGTCATCCTCGTGCTTGACACGGGGATCCATTGTGAATAGCTTCTAAGTTGCCAATGAATCATCAAATTAAATACCAAACTATACAAGAAATGAAATTAATGACTCTTATCTGTAATATTTTCGACAACTCAAGAAAAAATATTTTGTTAACCAATTGAAAATGGGTCCCCGGATCAAGAGCAGGCTAAACAAGATTGGTGGTTTTTGCGAAGCAAAAGAAGCCTGTCTTGAGTGCCGTAGCTCGTCCGAGGACGACGATAGTTGAGATTTTTTTAACCGGATATGCGGTTTAATGCAGTACACGTACACGAATCGTGCCCTCAATGTCGTTCAATTGTTTCACAATACCATCGGATGAATCGCAGTTGACATCCATAATCACATAACCGACTTCGCCAGAGGTTTGCAGGTACATGGCAGCTATGTTGATTTTTTGGCTGGAAAAAGCGTGGTTGATTTGTTCCAGCATGCCGGGTTTGTTTTCATGGATGTGCATCACCCGGGTCAAGTCTTCATGCAAAGCAGGCAAGGACACTTCCGGGAAATTAACAGCTGAAGAAGTTGAACCGTTATTGGAATATTTAATCAGCTTGTCAGCCACTTCATTGGCAATGTTGAATTGCGCTTCCTGGGTGCTGCCGCCTATGTGCGGTGTTAAAATCACATTATCAAAATCTATCAGTGGCGACTCAAAAGGGTCAGCATTACTGGCTGGTTCTGTCGGGAATACATCAATGGCCGCGCCATTCAAATGGCTGGATTGCAAACTGTCGACCAAATCATCAATGACCACAATCTGTCCACGCGCTGCATTAACCAGGTAAGAACCTTTGGGCATCAGCGCCAATTCTTTGGCGGTGATCATTTGTCGAGTCAGCTCGGTGTCAGGCACATGCAAAGACAACACATCTACCTGAGGCAATAATTCATGCAAAGAAGCCACGGCTTCACTGTTTCCCAAAGGCAGCTTGTTCTCGATGTCGTAATATTTGACTTTCATGCCCATGGCTTCTGCCAGAATACACAATTGCGAGCCAATGTGACCAAAGCCCACAATACCAAGGGTTTTGCCACGGGTTTCATTGGAATTAATTGCTGATTTCAACCATTGTCCACGATGGGCTTTGGCGTTTTTCTCCGGAATACCGCGTAACAATAAAATGATTTCGGCCATCACCAGTTCCGCCACGCTGCGGGTGTTGGAAAAAGGTGCGTTGAAAACCGGAATGCCCTGTGATTTACAGGTATCCAGGTCAACCTGGTTGGTGCCAATACAAAAAGTACCCACCGCCATCAGCTTTTCACAGGCTGCCAGGTTTTGTCCTTTCAGTTGTGTGCGGGAGCGGATGCCTAAAATATGTGCATCGCTGAGAATCTCGCGCAATTCATCGTCAGCCGGGGTGCTGTTGTAAACGTGGATGTTGCTGTAGCCATCCTGGCGGAATAATTTTTCAGCGTCAGGGTGAACGCCTTCCAACAAAACAACCTTGATTTTTTCTTTACTTAGGGACAGTTTGGTCATATTCTTTGCGGCTCAATTGAGTCAAAATCAGGATTTTAACAGATATGCAAGCAGATGAATTGTCTTCTTTGGTAAAAAACGAATTGAGTGAAATTGCCTGTTCTACTCAGCCCAATGATTTGCAAGAGTTTGGTCAGGATTGGACCCGTTTTCACGAGCCCAAGCCAGCGGCCATCTTCTATCCCAACAACATTGAAGAAGTGCAAAAAATCATTCAGGTGGCCAACCAGCACGGTCAAGTGGTGGTCCCTTCCGGTGGCAGAACCGGGTACAGTGCCGGAGCAGTCGCTACCGCCGGTGAATGGGTGGTTTCTATGGTGCGCTTCAACCAAATCAGCGATTTCAACCCGATTGACCAAACAGTCAATGTGGGCGCTGGTGTGATTACCGAGCAATTACAAAACTTTGCTGAAGAGCAGGGGTTGTTTTACCCAGTAGATTTTGCTTCCTCTGGCTCCAGCCACATTGCTGGAAACATCGCCACCAATGCCGGTGGCATTCGGGTATTGCGTTATGGCTTGACCCGGGATTATGTATTGGGTTTAACCGTGGTGACTGGTTCTGGCGAAATTCTGAAATTGAACAATGGTCTGGTGAAAAATGCCAGTGGTTTGGATTTCAGACATTTGTTCATTGGCTCAGAGGGTATATTGGGTATTGTGGTTGAAGCAGAAATCAAGCTTGTTGGGCCACCACCGAATCAGTCAGTGATGTTGTTGGCCTTGTCATCTCTGGAGGCGGTGATGTCGGTATTTGCCCTGGCGAGAAAATCATTGCAACTGTCTTCTTTTGAATTCTTCTCTGATCGTTCGTTGAATCGTGTGATGCAACACCGTGGATTTGATAATCCATTTGAGGATTTACACCCTTTTTACGTGTTACTGGAGTTCGATGAAAACGAAGATGCTGCCATGCAGGTGTTTGAAGCTGGCATGGAAGCAGAATGGGTCACTGATGGCATCATTGCCCAAAGCCTTGATCAGGCGGAGCAATTGTGGCAATACCGCGAAGGCATCTCAGAATCGATTGCGCATTTCACGCCCTACAAAAATGACATTTCGGTCAAAATCTCCAAAGTGCCTGAGTTTATGCAACAACTGGAAGACGTGCTGGCAGTCGAATACCCAGATTTTGAAACCATCTGGTTTGGTCACATCGGTGATG
>JAUHXW010000234.1 GCA_030426705.1 Gammaproteobacteria bacterium | reverse complement strand
AATGAAGGTGGACAGATTGTGGTGGACATTGCCCAGGAAATTTCCAGCATTGATGCCACCGCAGTCAGTGCTGTTGACTTGGTGACTAAGAAAAGAACATTGAAAACCTCCGTTATGATTCCTGATAATTCCATTTTGGTGTTAGGTGGCTTAATCGATGATTCGGTTCAGGAAAGCATTAAAAAAGTACCTTTATTGGGAGACATTCCGTTGATCAAAAACCTGTTCCGCACCAAAAAGCGCACCCGCGTGAAGCGCAACCTGATGATCTTCATACACCCGCAAATCCTCAAAGACGATTTACAGCAAGAAGCCTTGAGTAAGGAAAAATACGAAGAGATTCGCCAACAACAGTTAGAAAAAGTCTCCCCTGAAAAATTCAGAAGGGGCGAGCCTTTGTTGCCGGAAATTGATGAGCAATAGCGGCTGAGGAAATTAACTGTTATCCAATATGGGCTTTGTCAAGCTCAGCATACCACCTGTCGAAGCCAAAACTAAAAAGAATAAGCAGACTGGGCAATGCGCATCAAATGATAAAAATTTGTAGGTTTGTGATGGGTGGAGCCCATCCTGCCGGATTGTTGTTAAAGGCAGGTTTAATCCCTTTGAAGATGTCCATGAATCCACTTATAATGGCTCGATGAAAATCAAACTGCCGTCATACAGCTTTGCCAAAAACCGGGGTGCCACCATCTTACAGCAAGAGGATGGCAGGATTACTTTGGCGGTTTCTAAACAGGCTTCGCCTGCCGCCATTGCTGAATTACAACGCTTGAGCAAAGAGCCGGTTGAGATGACTTTTTTTGAACCGCAGGAGTACCAGCGGGTGATTCAGAAAATTTATCATCACCAACAATCGATGACCGATGATGTGGTGGCAGACCTGGACAGTAATGAAACCGAGTTGTCGCAAATTGCCGAAGTGTTGGCAGAACCGGAAGATTTGCTTGAAAGCAATGACGATGCGCCCATCATTCGTTTGATCAATGCTTTGTTAGCCGATGCGGTTAAGGTCAATGCTTCAGACATCCACATTGAACCGGGTGAGCATCAATTATCGATTCGTTATCGGGTGGATGGCGAACTGCAGGAAGTGTTGACACCTGCCAGATCTTTGGCCCCAATGATAGCATCACGGGTCAAAATCATGTCCAAGCTCGATATCGCTGAGAAACGCTTGCCACAAGATGGCCGGATTTCATTGCGCATTGCGGCGCATCCGGTGGATGTGCGGGTTTCAACCATTCCCGGTGCATTCGGTGAGCGCATTGTGATGCGTTTGTTGGATAAGCAAGCGGGTCAATTGAGTTTGAAACAGTTGGGCATGAATGATTTGCATTTGGGAATGATGCAGGATCTGGTCAAGTTACCACATGGCATCATTCTGGTCACTGGACCGACCGGTTCGGGTAAAACCACCACACTGTATGCGGCATTGGAAGCCATTAATGAACGGTCAAGGAACATCATGACCATAGAAGATCCCATTGAATACCACCTCGAAGGCATCAGCCAAACCCAGGTCAACAGCAAGGTGGACATGTCTTTCGCTCGCGGTTTGCGTGCTATTTTGCGACAGGATCCCGATGTCATCATGATTGGTGAGATTCGTGATTTGGAAACGGCGGAAATTGCCATTCAGGCCAGTTTAACCGGCCATTTGGTGTTTTCGACTTTACACACCAACACTGCAATTGGCGCCATTACTCGATTGATTGATATGGGTGTGCCACCGTTTTTGCTGGCTTCATCAGTCAAAGCTGTGATTGCTCAAAGGTTAGTCAAAAAACTTAATCCAGCAACGCGTCTCAAACAACCTGTTGATGCACAATTACGTGATGCTTTAGGTCTTCCGGATTCAGTCGATACCGTTTTTCAGGCTGATGATCGTTTGCCCATTAATCAGGCTTACTCAGGTCGTTTGGGCGTGTATGAAATCATTACCCTGGATCAACAACTCAAAACCATGATTCATCAAAACAAATCGGAAAATGAGATGGCGACAGTGGCGCATCAAACGCATCCAGGAATTGAAACCGATGCCCGGGAAAAACTGGTGCAAGGGTTGACTTCGATAGATGAAATTTTGCGTGTGATTCACAGCGGATAGACCATTATGGAAGCATTTGAATACACCTCCATAGATTCGACAGGCAAACAAAAAAAAG
This sequence comes from Gammaproteobacteria bacterium, assembly GCA_030426705.1. Lineage (GTDB taxonomy): Bacteria > Pseudomonadota > Gammaproteobacteria > Xanthomonadales > Marinicellaceae > Marinicella. The sequence continues at coordinate 2,681 of JAUHXW010000234.1, read as the reverse complement.
GCATCATTCAAGCTGATAATGAAAAACAAGCACGTCAGTTGTTGCGTAACCAGCAACTAACGCCCATTGAAGTGGCTCAAGTCATTGAGAAACAACAGTCAGACCTCACCCCGAATAAAACCCAAAGATTGGCCATCAAGAAAACGGAACTGCCAATTATCATCAGGCAACTGGCGACTTTGGTGCAAGCGGGTTTACCATTGGATGATGCACTGAAAACTCTGATTGAACAAAGCGAAAGCAAAAACACCGAACGGATTTTGTCCACCATTCACGCCAAAGTGATGGAAGGGCAGTCATTGGCATCAGCGATGCGAATTTTCCCAAGGGCTTTTGATGAATTGGTGGCCACCAGTGTGGAAGCAGGGGAACAATCAGGTCATCTAGAAGCGGTGTTGTTACAGCTGGCTGATTACCTGGAAACCCGTGATGAAATGGGCAAACAGTCAGCTTCTGCCTTGATTTACCCCTTGATTTTGGTATTAACATCGATTGCCGTGGTGGCAGGCCTGATGGTCTATATTGTGCCCAAGGTGGTGCAGGTGTTTGCCAGCACTCAGGTACAATTGCCCTTGATGACCAGAACCTTAATTGCCATCAGTGACTTTTTATCCAGTTATGGTGGTTATTTGTTGTTGTTGTTTTTAGTGTTGTTTATTGGCTTTTTGGCTTTGCAAAAATATCCACCGTTTAAATTGGGTTGGCACAGGTTTTTACTTAATATACCTGGTTTCGGCCGTTTAATCAGGGTGGGTCAATCAGCACGTTTTACCCGTACATTGGGGATTCTGACCCAAAGTGCGGTGCCGATTGTTTCGGCTTTGTCATTGTCTCGCCAAGTGGTTAACAATGAGGTGATGAAAAAGGCTTGTGAACAAACGGCTACCGCGGTGCGTGAAGGCAGTGGCTTGGCTCAAGCCATGAAAAACACCGGAGAGTTTCCGCCATTGAGCATCAAATTGGTTCACTCGGGTGAACAAAGTGGTCGATTGAGTCAAATGTTGGTGCGCACAGCCATGGTGCAGGAAAAAGATGTGGAGAACAAACTCAAAACACTGATCAGTGCCATGCAGCCTTTGGCCATATTGTTTGTCGGGATTATGGTATTATTTATTGTTTTGGCCATGTTGTTGCCGATTTTTCAGATTAACACCATTTTTAATTAGGGTTTTCATTCAAAAACATCAGTGATCATAGAGTTCAACAGAGTCAGTAAGTCCTACGGCAAGCACAACAAAGCCTTGGCCGATGTCAGTTTTTCAGTTGATGCCGGTGAAATGCTGTTCCTGACTGGTCATTCTGGTGCCGGCAAAACATCCATACTGAAGCTGATCATGAAGATTGAGGACATCAGTTATGGTCAGGCCACGGTCAATGGCTATGGTTTGAAAAACCTCAAAGACAAGCAGTTACCCAAATACCGACAAAGCCTGGGCATGATTTTCCAGGATCACCGCTTGTTGGAAAATCGCACCATTTTGGATAATGTGGCATTGTCATTATTGATTCGTGGCTACAGCAAAGCCGAGAGCCGAAAACAGGCCAGGGTGGTTTTGCAGCAAGTCGGCTTGCAGGACAAGTTGAACTTTTATCCGGATCAACTTTCAAGTGGTCAACAACAGCGTGTGGGCATTGCTCGAGCAATTGTTTGTAAACCTGACATCTTGCTGGCCGATGAGCCAACAGGAAACCTGGATCCTGATTTGTCACTGGAACTGATGGAAATTTTCATGAAAATCAATGAAGCAGGAACCACTGTATTGATTGCATCGCATGATTTGATTTTGATTAAACGCCTGCGCAAAAGGGTATTGGTGCTGGATTCTGGACAATTGATTGACGATTATCGGCCAGACGCATGAATCAGCTCGCTAAACAAGCCCCAGGTGCTTTCACCAAATGGTATCGTGGTCATTTAAGAGCCGCCAATGAAGGGGTCAAAATGCCTTTGTTGACACCTTATTCCAGCTTGTTCACGGTAATTACATTGGCGATTTGTTTTTATTTACCGTTGGTGATGTGGACCTTGTGGCAAAACTTTGCTGAAGTTGAAGCACAATGGCAAGACAAAGGCAGCATGGCGGTGTTTTTAAAAAAAGGGCTGAATGCGAAAGAATTAACCGCCTTGCAACATGATCTGAATGATCGCAAACTGGTGGCCGTAGTCACAGTGGTAGACAAGGAGACCATCAAGGAAAACCTGAATGATGATCCGCAGCTTAATCAGGTCATTGACATCATTTCCTCCTATGATTTACCGGATCAAATTTTGGTGCAGCCCAACCCCAATGCCACACCGGAACAACTGCAATCACTGGCACAAAGTTTACAATTACGCCCGGATATCGACTATGTCAGCTTTGATTCAGAATGGTTCAGTCAATTAAAGTCCATCACTCAGGCGTTTTACTACTTGATGCAAGCCAGCATCGTGGTCTTTTTGGTGATTATTTTGGTGTTCCTCAGCCATTCAATTGGTAGTGAGGTGGCTTCGCACAAAAAAGAAATTTCTTTGCAAAAATTATTGGGCGCCACTCCTGGTCAGATTCGGCGCAGGTTTTTGTATGGTGGGGTTTATTATGGCTTGCTGTCTGCCATGTTGGCGATTTTAATGTTGCGTGTCACCGTTTGGTACTTGGAAAAACCGATTCTGGATTTATCTCAGTCATTTGGGCAAACTA
>JAUHXW010000233.1 GCA_030426705.1 Gammaproteobacteria bacterium | reverse complement strand
CCTCGACTTTTAGAGCGGAGATGCCCATCTGATGTAATTGGGGCAACACCGTTAACGTGTTTAAACTGGTGGGTTCCTCTATCGCATAATAGGTGTTTTGATTCACCTCAAAACGCCCTTTGCACAAAGTGGGGTAGCCTGCTTTTTCCCCTTTTTCAAATCGGTCTATCAACACCTGGTTTAGCCTGGTTTCAAGCTTTCCATTTGGTTTTTCTTGCCACTGAACCGCACTGCCAGGTGAGCATGCCCCAAAGGTGTTGGGCGATTTGCCTGTGGCATAGGATGACAGCAAACAACGGCCTTCCACCATTACACAGAGGCTGCCAAAACCGAAAACTTCCAACGGTACCGGCGCCACTTCAGCCACTTGTTCCACTTGTTTCAAAGAGAGCACACGCGGTAACACGGCACGTTGTATATTGAAATTTCTGTGATAAAAACACAGTGCATCCGGATTGGTTGCTGACGCCTGAACTGACAGATGCAGCCGCAGTTCCGGGTATTTATTGCAGGCATAGTCCATCACCCCTATGTCAGCCAGAATCAAGGCGTCCAGTTGTAAATCAGCAGCGCGGTCCACTGCTTGTTGCCAACGTTGTACGCCACCACTCTGGGCGTAGGTATTAATGGCCGCAAATACTTTGGCACCCCGTTGTTTGGCATAACTCAAGCCATTTTCAGCTCGCTTGTCATTAAAGTTCAAGCCGGCAAAATGACGTGCATTGGTGTCATCCTTAAAGCCTATGTAAACAGCATCTGCACCATTGTCGACAGCCGCTTTTAATGAAGGCAGGTTTCCAGCTGGACAAACTAGTTCCATAGCAGCTTACCTCGCTTGTGAATCATTGTTATTCTCCAATACATGATGATCATGATTGACTATTTGTTGTTCAGTCATCTGTATCAACTTCTGTAAAACGCCCCATAAAGAAACGCAGCATCTTAGGTTCATAAGTAAAGCGCAAACCCTTAACTTGGTCTGCCGATTGCATCACCCGAACAACACTTTCGGCAGTGACATCCATATGTGCCTGTGTATAAACTCGACGTGGAATGGTTAGCCTGACCAGCTCGAGCTTTGGCATGAAATTTTCACCGGTTTTGGCATTTCGGCCTGCTGAAACTGCGCCACGCTCCATCGACCGGATACCCGACTCAACATACAATGCAGCTGCCAGCGCCTGAGCCGGAAACTGGCTTTGGGGTATATGTGGTAATATGGCCCGGGCGTTCAAAAATATGGCATGACCACCGAACGGTTTAACAACAGGAACAGAGGCAGCTTCCAATTGTTGTCCCAAATATTCGACTTGGCCAATACGTGCCCTCATGTGATTGTCCTGCACACTTTCCTTGATGCCAATTGCCAGGGCTTCCATGTCGCGACCAGCCATACCACCGTAAGTATGCAATCCTTCATAAACAACCACCAATTCACAGGCGCGTTCATACAGACCTTCATCATTCATGGCCAAAAAACCACCAATATTTACCATGGCATCTTTTTTGGATGACATGGTGGCAGCATCTGTCAAAGCACAAATTTCATAAACAATTTCTTTGACTGTTTTGTCTTGATAACCTGGTTCCCGTTGTTGAATAAAGTATGCATTTTCAGCCACACGTGTCATGTCATGAACCAGTAGCACCTGGTGTTGATCACACCAGTCACGAACAGCTTTTAAATTGTGCAAAGAGATGGGTTGCCCACCGGCCATGTTGACACAAGTAGCGATACAAACATAGGGGATCTTGTCCGCGCCCACTTTTGCCACCAACTGGTCTAATTTACTGATATCCACATTTCCTTTGAACGGATGTGTCGAATCAGGATCGTGGGCTTCATCAATGATGACATCAACGAATTGTCCCCCAGCTATTTCCTGATGCAGACGGGTGGTGGTGAAATACATGTTACCAGGAACATAATCACCTTCAGAGATTAAAATTTGACTTAAAATATTTTCAGCGCCCCTTCCCTGATGTGTCGGCACCGTGTATTGGTAACTGTAATATTCACTGACCGCATCGCGCATGTGATAAAAGTTTCTGCTACCGGCATACGCTTCATCACCCATCATCAGCCCAGCCCACTGCCGGTCACTCATGGCACCAACACCGGAATCAGTTAACAGGTCAATGTAGATGTCTTCTGATTTTAACAGGAATGTATTGAAACCAGCTGCTCTGATGGCAGCCTTCCTTTCTTGCAAGGTGGTCATCTTTAACAGTTCGACCATTTTGATTTTATAGGGCTCAGCCCAAGATCTTTTATCCATGAAAGTTCCTCATTGTTAATCATGTCAACAGCTGTGGCATTTCATCCCTTTTTGTTGAGCTACAAAAAAGTGGCCAGATCACCAAAAGGTTTTGAAGCCGGATTGGTAACGTTGCAGTATATGGGGATAGTTGTTGTAGTCAATTGACCTAAGTCAATTGGGTGGTTCAGAAGAGTCAACAAATCAATTTGGGATATTTATTTTAACTGCCCGTATTGACAATCATTCTCATTAGCATTTATAATTCATTCAATCGTTGAATTATTTTTGCTTATGTACGTTTGTATTTGTCATGGTGTCACCGAAAAAGACATCAAAAAAGCCGCCAAAGCCGGCGCTCAAAGTTTGCAAGACATCAAACAGGCCACGGGTTGTGCTACAGGTTGCGGTACGTGCGCCGACGTTGCCTTGGAAGTGTTGCAAAATGCGCACAGTCAAACAACACCAGAATTTTTGAAAATTTTACAGCCTGGCACACAGTGGAAAGAGCCCACCGCTGCCTAAATTTCAACATTCTAATAAGTCTTTTTTCAAGAAATTCACAAATTTCTCGCGTGTCTCATCTATAATAAACTCATCTCAAAAACAAAATAATTGATATGAAAGGCGATCCACAATCCATCCAATGGTTGAACAAAGTTCTTTACAACGAATTGACTGCAATCAACCAATATTTTATGCACTACAAAATATTGGAGGACATGGGCTTCAAGAAATTGGCTGACAAAGCCAGAGAAGAATCGATTGAAGAAATGAACCATGCCGATGAGTTGATGGAACGTATTTTATTCCTCGAAGGCTTACCGAATCTGCAGCAATTGGGTAAACTGCGCATCGGCGAAACACCAGTTGAAATGCTCGAATGTGATTTGGCTTTGGAAATGGACGCCATACCTGTGTTGCGTGATGGCATAGAATACTGTGAAAGCATCCGCGATTACATCAGTCGTGATTTGATGCAAAAAATCCTCGATGACGAAGAAGAACATGTCGATTGGTTAGAAATTCAACTGGAATTGGTCAAAAAAGTGGGTGAGGCTAATTATTTGCAATCGCAAATGTGACAACAGCTTTCAATGAATGATGTTGTCATTCTGAGCGAGTGAAACGAGTCGAAGAATCTTCTCAAAGCCTACGAAATTCACATGAAATAACTTCAGTCTTGCCTCGTGAGATCCTTCGACTTCGCTCAGGATGACATAATTATGTTACTTTCTATGTTCAACCACCACGTCTGTATATATTCCACCGCGGACATTGAATTTCATGGTGATTTTCATCCACTTGGGGTCAACGGCAGCCACCAAATCATCTAAAATTTCATTGGTCACGGCTTCGTGGAATGCGCCGCGTTCGCGGAAAGTCCACATGTATAATTTCAAGGCTTTAAGCTCAACACACTTCTCATCAGGTTGGTACTCCAGTTTGATGGTGGCGAAATCTGGTTGGCCGGTTTTGGGGCATAAACAAGTGAATTCAGGAATGTCGATAATGATGGTATAATCCCTTTCCTGATTGGGGTTAACAAATGTTTCAAGGTCTTTTGTGGGGTGTGTGGACATGTTATTCTCCTTAGTTTAAGGCCAATTTAATCAAGGGCGGAACGATACCCAAAAAAGGGATATTTATCAAGTAAAACAAAGAATAGATGAGACTATCGAAGATAAAAATAGCTGGATTCAAGTCATTTGTTGATCCAACCGAAGTATTGATGCCCAGCAATTTGATTGGCGTGGTGGGCCCCAATGGTTGTGGTAAATCCAACATCATTGATGCCGTGCGGTGGGTGATGGGCGAAACTTCGGCCAAAATGCTGCGTGGTGCATCCATGACCGATGTGATTTTTTCCGGTTCAGCTTCACGTAAACCAGTCAGCATGGCGACCGTTGAATTGATCTTTGATAATTCCGATGGACAAATCAAGGGCGAATACGCCAATTACAATGAAATTTCAGTCAAACGTCAGGTCAATCGTGACGCCCAATCCATGTACTTCCTCAATGGCAGCAAATGTCGCAAGAAGGACATCGTTGACCTGTTTCTAGGCACAGGATTAGGCCCCAGAAGTTATTCCATCATCGAACAGGGCATGATTTCCAATATTGTGGAATCCAAGCCAGAAGATTTACGTGGGTACATTGAAGAAGCAGCAGGGGTTTCCAAATACCGTGAGCGTCGCCGTGAAACCGAACGTCGCATTGCCCGCACCAAAGAAAACCTGGAACGGTTGGATGATCTGCGTACTGAAGTGGGTAAACATTTGCAAAGGCTACAACGCCAAGCCAAGAATGCTGAAAAGTACACCGGGCTGAAAAAACAATTCAAACAATTCAAGGACGATGTGTTGGCCTTGCGTTGGCAACAATGGCATCAAAAAGCCGAAGTCGCACAAGCCAAAGTCAACCAATTGAAAACCGCGGTGGAAAAAGTCAAAGCCGAACGCAGCGATGGTGAAAAACAAATCGAAGAACACCGTTTTGCCCATCAAAGCCTGGTTGATGAAAATAACAAGGTGCAAGAGCAGCTTTATCAAATCAATGGTGAAATTGGCAAAATTGAACAGGCCATAGC
>JAUHXW010000232.1 GCA_030426705.1 Gammaproteobacteria bacterium | reverse complement strand
CACCCGTGTTAATACCGCTTCTTCAGGATTGAACTCACCCATGGTCAGAACCAAATGTTCTTGTCCATCATTTTCAAACACGTGTATGGTGAATTCGCCATATTGCGTCGGTAATTTGGCTTGAGTGATGAATTGGACCTGGTTTTGTTTGCTCATCAGTCGAAAATTTCCTTTTTGATTTTCAATAAGGCCACTGCGGCTTGCGCAGCTTCTTTACCTTTATTTTCTTTGCCCAGACTTTCATCGACACTGGAGCGGGCCAAGGCTTGTTGTTCATTTTCTACCGTGATGATGCCATTACCAATGGGCAAATTATTTTCCAGCGACACATTCATGATACCGCGCGCACTTTGTTCGCACACATGGTCAAAATGAGCCGTTTCACCTCGAATGACTGCGCCGAGCGCAACAATGGCATCAAAGCGATTGGATTGCGCAATGTATTGACAAGCCAGGGGTACTTCAAGCGCACCAGCCACTTCAAAACGTTCAAAGGCAATGTTTTCCTGATTCAAATAACGGGTTGCACCTTCATACAAACCCTCGTTGATGTGCTTATAAAACGGTGCAGTAATGATGGCTATTTTCATGATATTGTTCTATTTTTTGGGTTTGTAGGAAATAAATTCAGTGATTTCAAGGCCAAAACCCGACAAAGCTGGAAAGCGAATTTCCGGACTCATCAATTGCATTTTTCCTACATTCAGGTTTTTTAAAATTTGTGAGCCAATGCCGACATTTTGATAAGCATAGTTCTCTTTGCTTTTCTTACCACCAATCTCATCGATTTCGATCGGTACAGATTCGTTGGAGTTCAACACCACCATCACGCCACTGCCGTGATCAGCAATGGTTTTCATCGCTCTCTGAGCTGTCCAATAGCTGTCATCTGAATCTAGACCGCGCAATTCTCTGAAGAAGTGACCATATTGTACCCTGACTGGAACCGCCTGTTCTGGCTGTAAGTCGCCTTGGTAAAAAGCCAAATGTTCTGTTTCAGTAATGCGATCGATGTATTTCTTTACGTTGAAAGTACCCCATTGTGTTTCATAGGTGAATTCATCAGCTACGGAAACGGTGGTTTCATTCATCATGCGGTATTCAATCAAATCTGCAATGGTGCCAATTTTCAAATCATGCTCTTTAGAGAATTTCACCAAATCTTCACGCCGCGCCATGCTGCCATCATCATTCATGATTTCTACAATCACGGCAGCTGGAGTACGTCCTGACAATTTGGCAATATCACATCCCGCTTCGGTATGCCCTGCCCTGGCCAACACACCACCTTGTTGTGCCATCAGTGGGAATATATGCCCTGGCACCACGATATCTGTGGGTTTGGCATTGACTTGTACCGCATCAATAATGGTTTTGTATCGATCGTAAGCTGAAATTCCGGTGGTGATGCCTTCAGCCGCATCAATGGAAACGGTGAAATTGGTGGCCAGTTGAGCGGTGTTGTTATCCACCATCAATGGCAATTCAAGTTGTTTGCATTGTTCTGGCATCAAAGTCAGGCACAACAAACCACGGGCATATTTGGCCATAAAATTAACCACATCTGGCGTTACTGCATTGGCAGCAATCACCAAATCGCCCTCATTTTCTCGGTCTTCATCATCCATCAAGATGACCATTTTGCCATTTTTGATGTCCTCAATCAGTTCTTCGGTTGTATTCAGTTCTAAACTCATGTGGTTTTATCCATGATTCAAATGTGGGGTTAACATTTTTTCAACATATCTGGCAATGGTGTCTACCTCTATATTGACTTGGCTACCAGGTTTTAATTCATCCAGGTTGGTGTGTTGCAAAGTATGCGGTACCAAATTGATGGCAATCTGATTGCCGTTCACTGCATTGACAGTCAAACTGACACCATTGATGGCAACTGAACCTTTGGTGACCATATATTTGCTTAAATGCGCCGGTATCTCGAATTCAAACACCTCTGATCGCGCTGAAGATTCGCGGCTGACACATTGACCAACAGCATCCACATGCCCAGATACGATGTGACCACCCAATTGATCCTCTAAGGTCATGGCAGGTTCCAGATTCAGTTGACTACCCATCTGCCAATGGGAAACCGTGGTTTTGTTGACCGTTTCGACTGAAACATCAACGGTTACTGAGTCATCTTCAATGGTGGTTACCGTTAAACAAACACCATCCATTGCAATTGAGTCACCCAGATTAATGGTTTCAGGATGGGTGAAGTTGGTTTTTATTTTGAATTGCAAATCACCAGAAACTTCTTTTTTATCAGTAACTTGTCCAATAGATTGAATGATGCCTGTAAACATTTTTTGAGTTAATCCTGTTACTTTTTGCCTCGGCGATATTTGGGCACTGCTCGTAAGCGCCAATCATTGCCGAAGTGTTTGATAGATATGGGCTTGATATGGAGGCGGTCTGACATTTCTTCAATGTTTATTTTGAATGTGGGTCGAGCGCTTGAACCCATGATGACTGGAGCCGTATAAATCAACAGTTCATCTAATAAGTCTTGTTCTAAAAAAGAACCCGCCAGAGTGGCTCCGGATTCTAGCAAAATTTCATTGATTTCCAGTTGGCCCAGATATTCTAGTAACTTGACCAAGTCCACCTGACCATCGATACCAGGAAAATATTCAACAGGAACACGCATGTCCATCAACTGTTGACCTTTTTCTTTGTCGTGGACTGCTGTCATAATCAGCGTATTTTCAGGTTGTTGCAATATTTTGGCATCCAAAGGTATGCGTAACTGACTGTCCAATATCACTCGCAATGGTTGCGTCTGGGCAAAGTCATGGACTAATTTTTTATATTTCTTTTTCAATTCTTCAGGGCGAACATTTAACCGGCAATCATCATGCAATACCGTCTCTATTCCGGTGATAATGGCTTGGCTGCGACCACGCCAATACTGCACATCCTGACGAGCCTCTTCACCAGTGATCCAATGGCTTTCACCATTGGCCATGGCTGTTCTGCCATCTACCGATTGAGCCAGTTTACAACGAACCCAGGGGGTGCCACTGCGCATCCTTTTGAAAAATCCGGGATTAAGCTTTTGACCTTTTTTAAAACGCACCCCAGTGATGACTTCGATACCAGCCTGCTCAAGTTTGATGTACCCTTTACCAGACACCAATGGATTCGGATCGTCATTACACACCACCACTTGCTTGACACCAGCGGCAATCAAAGCATCCGCACAGGGCGGATTCTTGCCGTGGTGACTGCAAGGTTCCAAAGTCACATAAACCGTTGATCCTTTGGCCGCATCACCTGCTTTTTCCAATGCCAAAACTTCGGCATGTCTTTCACCAACCCGTTGGTGAAATGCTTTGGCCAGAACCTTGCCATCTTTAACAATCACACAACCCACACGCGGATTGGCTCCAGTGGTAAACACGCCTTTAGCAGCTTGTTTCAGGGCTTTTTTCATGTATTTTCGGTGTACGCTCTTGTGCTTCATCGGGTGGTCAAAGATAATAAAACGATTTTTGAACTGAGCATTTTACCAGCCTGCCACAAAGGCTGCGACAGAAAACTTATGAACCCAGTAAATTACCGACCCATCATAGCCAATGCCTTGTTAGAGGACATCCAAACCGGTGACCTCACCAGTGAAGCGATTTTTCCATCTGAACAAATTTGTGAAGCCAAACTGATTGCCAAACAAGCCGGTGTGGTGGCAGGCATAGAAGTTTTCAAAGAAACTTTTTTATTGTTTGATTCATCTGTTGAAGTCGAACTGTTATTTAAAGATGGTGAAAGCTGTCATAATCGTGATGTTATCGCCAAAATAAAAGGTCCGGTGCTTTCGGTTTTGGGCGCAGAACGGGTTGCCTTAAACCTGTTGCAACGCATGAGTGGTATTGCCACCCTGACCAACCAATTTGTGCAACTGGCCCAAGGCAAGTGTAAGATTTTGGACACGCGCAAAACCGCGCCCAATTTGAGGGTTTTGGACAAATGGGCGGTTGAACTCGGCGGTGGTGTGAACCATCGACATGGTTTGTATGACATGGCCATGCTTAAAGAAAATCACATCAAAGCCGCCGGTGGTATCACCAAAGCAGTGAACAAAGTGCTTGAATATGATAACCACCAAAGACCGATTGAAGTGGAAGTCACCAATCTGGATGAATTACGTGAAGCGCTGAATTGCCCTGTTGACCGCATCATGCTGGACAACATGGACAACGAAACCATGGCAGAAGCGGTAAAAATAACGGCAGATAAAATAGACCTGGAAGCCTCGGGTAATGTCAATTTGGACACCATTGAAAGCATTTCTTTGACTGGTGTTGATTATGTTTCAATAGGTGCTTTGACCCATTCAGTCAAAGCCATGGACTACAGTTTGTTGGTGATTTAAAGATTAACCCTGCAAGATAATAACGATGAAAAAACCTGATTTGAACATAGCCATGGCACAGTTGAATGTCAAAGTTGGAGATTTGGCTGGTAACCAACGTTTGATCCTCGACGCCATTCAGGAAGCCAAAAATGAAAGCGTCGATGTTTTGGTATTTACCGAATTAGCCATATGTGGCTATCCACCTGAAGATTTGTTGTTCCATCAGCAATTTCTAGACGACTGTTATGATTCAGTCAAAAACATAGCTAACCACACCGACGGTTTGGTGGTCGTTTTGGGCTTCCCCAGAAATCATCCCAATGAACCAGAATTGCTGCACAATTCGGCTGCGCTGATTCAGGATGGCGAAATCAAAATGGTTTATGACAAACACAAGTTACCCAATTATCTGGTGTTTGATGAAAAACGCTATTTCACCTCAGGCAGTCACGATGGTATTGCCGAACTGACCATCAACAAGCACACTTACCAAATTGG
>JAUHXW010000231.1 GCA_030426705.1 Gammaproteobacteria bacterium | reverse complement strand
CGAATCAATTGCTGCACAAGCCAGTGAACGACAAGCCATTGAAAATCGAGCCATTACCCAGCTGCGATTAATTGCAGCTGGTGCAGTGGTTTATAAAAATCTTGCTGATGGCTCTTAACCCGAAAATTCCATTTACTGATGAAATATTCGAGTTAGCGTTCAGTGATGGTTGAGAAAAAACTGTCTTTATTCCATTCCGGCCTGTTTTCATCGTTGGCAATTTGGGTGGCTATGGCCGCATTGATTTCAACAAATTTAGCCGCTACCTGGTAATTGATGGGCAAATCCAGTTGATCACTGGGTTTATGATAATGATTAACCATAAATTCCTGACTCGATATTTCATGCGGTTCAAAAACCTGATTGGCTTTATCAGCGGTTACCAAAAATACTGCCGGTATACCTTTTTTGATAAAACTGTACTGGTCACTGCGCACAAAAATGCCTTGCTCAGGCACGGGGTCAGGAATCAAATGCATGCCATTTTTTTCTGCGGCTGATTCAATCACACCCCATAAACTGCTGTGTTGTGCACCAAAACCAATCAATTGATCAAAGGCGTTGGTCAAAACCGGCATATCCAGATTAACATTGGCCACAATACTTTCAAGTGGAACAGTCGGGTTGTTGGCAAAGTAATCAGAACCCAATAGACCTTTCTCTTCGGCCGTAACCATGACAAATAAAATCGACCTTTTGGGCCTTTGACCACTTTGTGTGATCTGTTGTGCCATTTCCAGCAAAGTCGAAACACCAGCAGCATTATCCATGGCACCGTTGTTAATTTTATCACCCAACTCAATGTGAGTGGACACTCCTATGTGGTCAGTGTGCGCACTGAGTAATACATACTCATGTTTCAATTTATCATCAGAACCTTCCAGAATACCCACCACATTAGGACTGCTTAAACTGTTATGTTCAGAACGGTAGCTGATATGGGCACTGATATTCATGTTCTGTCCCTTTGGCTGCTCACCACGTTCAATCTGTTCAAATACAGCCTCCAGATCCATGCCCGCCTTTTTGAATAGTTTTTTGCCGGCTTCAATGCTGATGGATGCAGACCCTAGAATTTCCGGGTAGCTATTTTGCGCAATTCCATGTTGGTCCATCCAGCGTATTCTGGGACGACCCAATCCTTCCCTGGCTCTTGAAAAAGCCCTGATTTTTTCGGTCACTGGAGTTTTCACAGAAATCACCCCAATGGCACCTTGATTAATCAATGCCTGATACCTGTTTCTTGAGTAATGTGCGCCCTCTTCACTCGGAAAATGATTGGGACGACCCGATAAGATAACCGCTATTTTTCCTTTTAAATCAATCTCTTGTAAGTCTGAATAGTGCAAAAAAGGCGCCTCAATACCAAAACCGGCAAAAACCAATTCACCAGACAAAGTTGTTTGTTCACGGTTGATATCTGCACCCACCACAAATTCATCCAAGAATTCAAATTTAAATGCTTTCCCGGATGCTTCATATGTAAAACTGGGTGAGTCAGCATTCAACAGTGCAGTTTTGAATTCCACCCTTTGCTGGTAAGAGCCATGTTCGCCTGCTGGTATGATGCCCATTTTGGCAAATTCTGAAGCAATGTATTGAGCAGCCACTTCGTGACCCACACTGCCTGTGTCACGGCCTCGTAATAAATCAGAAGCCAAAAAGTCCATATGTGCCTTGAACCGTTCAGCTGTGGTAACTTGAGTTTTCTCAGCTTGAGTTGCTTGCACCAAGAACATGCCAAATATAATCAGTAAATACCAGTTTTGCTTCATATTGAATCAGATTGAGACCTTTGCTTGATTCTGGACAATTGAGAAAAAGAGTTAAAAATGTAGCAATCAAGGCGGAAAATGCAGTCCAATACGCCGTTATTGGCAAGTTTATTCAGCGCTTCCTTGCGCTTCACCCCTTTGGGGCTTGCGTGAAAAAGTTTTCCAAAAACTTTTTTTTCAACGCAGAGTGCTACTTTTTTAAGCTTTTTATCTTTGTTCACGAATCAAGCAAAGGTCTCAAAAGTTTTAACAGCCGGCTATCTTACAAAACCTGGTCATCCATAAATATAGTTCACAAGTCACAAAATCACATCGTTCGTGCTCCTGACATGGCTTGTTAACTATCGATTTTGTGACAGAAACATCAATTTGGCTCAAATCATCGTTTACAATCTACCTTTTTCGACTGAACCCAATTATGCAGGCTAAACAATCACGACCAATCTTTGCTTTCCTCACATTAATGTTATTCAATCAATTGATAATGGCAGGCAGTACGCCTTTAACCACTGATGACCTGGACCTGATTTCAGCCATTAACAGCGGTTCGGTTTACCTCGATGTTTTAAACAATGATTACAGTGGCATCAGCAATGACGACTTCAAGGAAGTGATTGCTGTTTGTGACGCCAGCAGCACTGACCAGGACTGCACCGGAAACAGTTTCTCAAATGCCACAGGCTCAGTCAGTATCAATGGTGCAGGCGATGACAACAACATCCTTTTCTCCTCAAACAGCATGTTCACCGGAGAATTTGATTTCAAATACATCATGCAAAACAGCATGCTCAATACCGGTTCAGCCATTGGTAAAGTGACATTGGACCATTATGAAGTGAACGCTTTATCTGATGCAGGCACTCAAGGTTGCGATGCCGCAGAATGCACACTCAGGGAAGCCATAGTCAATGCCGCATTGGGTACAGTTGACAACAATGACAACACCATAAGATTTAACCGTGATTTACAAGGCACCATCACATTACAAAATCCTTTGGTCATAGATGATGCTTTGTTGGAAATCATTGGACCTGGCGCTGATCAAATAATCATTTCAGGTGACAATCAGTACCGGGTTTTTAACCTCACAGCTGTTGCTGAATCAGTTTTGATTTCGGGATTAACAATCAGTAACGGCAACACAACTGGCAACGGTGCTGGTGTTTTCATTGATGGCGCAAGAAACATTGTCCTCGAAAGTTTGAGGATTACTGGCAATCAAAGCAACACCGATGGTGGCGGTCTTTATTTTTCCTCAGGTAGCGGCATCATTCAAAATTCAGAAATCAGTGGCAATCATGCCAACGGCAAAGGTGGCGGTATTGGCATTACCGGATCATTTGGTTCCGATGTTTTTGTCGATAACGTGACCATCAGTGGTAACACTTCAGATGATGAAGGTGCTGGTTTTTATATCGATGCAGGCAATGGACAAAACGTCAGATTCAGGTATACCACCACTGCCTTCAACTCAACTGGCAGCTTCCAAATTGCTTCAAACAAAGTAGAAAGCGGCGGCAACATAAATTTTGAAGCGAGCATTGTGGTTTCCAATGACATGGACCTGGTATTTAATGCCACCAACAACTTGGTCAACAACAGCATCATAGGTAACTATTCGGGTGTTAATTTTACCGGCGACAATAATTTAACGGAAACAGGTGTTGCCCTGGCCCCGCTTGCCTCAATCAATGAAACCAATCTGCAAGTTCACAAAATTGAACCCGACAGCATCGCTTATAACTATGTTGATGACAATTTCGGTAAAGTGGGCTGTGGCACCGTCATTCCAACAGACCAAATAGGCACCTTAAGACCCGTCGATCAGGCCTGTGATGCCGGTGCTTATGAATACATATTCATTGACTTGATATTTGCCAGTGATTTCGAATAATGACACCTACAGGGATATAGGTGTGCTGCAGGATAGGCAATGGATTTTTGCGGTTTTCCGAAGCAAAGAACCCTGCAAGGATGCAGGCGTGAAGCGAGAGCTTGGAGCGGGAGCGTAAGCCCCCAGGACAGACCTTAATCACACCCAAAATCGTTCAAAGTTTGGCCATTTTGACCACCTGGATTACCGCCACTGCCTGCACCACTGATATTAAAAACGGTTTGTGGATCAACAGAATATGTGGCTGTATCCAAACAAAAGATACCGATAACAGCACCTCCAGCTCCACCGCCGCCACGACCACCATCTCCGCCATCTCCCCCGCGACCACCATCGCCACCACGGCCTGAATCATCTTCTTCAGCACCACCTGACCCACCAGGTCTGCCATCACCACCAAATCCGCGGCCGCCACCCTGACCACCATCACCGGCAGAAGTCACCCGTAGCAATGATTGTTCCAAAGTAACGGTCGCATTGATTAAACGCAAAGCAATACTGGCTCCACCACCCGTACCACCAGTGCCTCCAGTACCAGCACAACCACCAGAACCACCGCCACCACCAGCGCCACCATAAGAATCACAGGCAAAGGCGCCTCCGCCGCCTCCGCCACCACCACCTCCTCCGCGACCGCTGGTTCCGTCGGTACCATCTGTGCCTGAAGAAATCATATATTCAAAAGCAGTAAACTCGATCAAATTCGTGCCATTGATACCACTAACTCCGTTAGAACCATCAGATCCATCAGAACCGTCACCACCATGCCTGTTAGTGGTGTTACCATTGCCTACACCCCCACTGCCTCCAGCTCCTCCCAAATTCTCGGCTGAATTTCCAGTATAGCCACCAACATTTCCCAACCCAGCAGAACCACCACGACCACCAGCACGATCGCAAGAACTTGTACCTCCACTGCCCCTGCTGGGTGCTGATCCAGAATCACAGATACCGCCATCATTCTCTACACCATGACCACCATGATTACCATAGTTACCATTGGCACCCTGACTTCCTGAAATACCTGCTAAACCATTACCACCGTGGCCTGGGTTCAGTTGTAGCTTTTGTAACCTGACATCAACAGCATCCCTAACGGTTAAAGCATAAGCCGTACTGCTGGCAGGTGTGTCATTGGCACCTTCAAACCTCAAAAGCTGTAACGTCTGTGGTTGCATTGACAAGGACAGTTCAGCACCG
>JAUHXW010000230.1 GCA_030426705.1 Gammaproteobacteria bacterium | reverse complement strand
TCACTTTGTCTCCTGAAGGTGAAGCTGAAACTGTCGCAGAAAGAATGGTGTCAGATGGCGTCAAGAATGTTTTGATCATGGCACCAAATGATGAATGGGGTGAAAGGATGACCAAAGCCTTTGCTCAAAGGTTTGTTGATTTAGGTGGAAGCATCATTAACAACACTTATTTCCATGCTGAGCAAAACGATTACTCAGCGCAATTACGACAAGTTTTGGGTTTAGTTGAAAGTCAGCTCAGGGCTCGCAATTTGCAACAGTTTCTCAAATTGCCCGTGAATTCAGAAGAAGTGGTTCGCGCTGACATAGACGCCATATTTTTGGCAGCAAAACCTTCATTTGCCCGGCTCATGATTCCTCAGTTGAAATTTCATAGAGCGGCAGAAATACCGGTTTACAGTTCCTCTCATGTTTTTGCTGGATTGAATAACGAACAGCACAATAAAGACCTGGAGGGCGTGATGTTCACTGTCAGTCCTGTAGAACTGGAAACCACGACCCTGATAGAGCAGTTACCATTTGAACTCAGAAATATCAAAAGTGATAAAAGACTGTTTGCTTTTGGGTATGATGCTTACCAACTGATTTCCAGATTGAGTTGGATGAGTCGTGTCCATACGGGTATGGTTGATGGCTTAACGGGCAATATTCGCATTGGTTTTGATGGTAAATTTAGTCGGGAATTGTTGTGGGCTCAATATCGAAATGGCTCTATCATACCTTTGAATCATTAAAGACCAGTCAGGTAAATAGAGGTCAATCTGCCGAACGTCAGGCTGAACAGTTTTTGCGAAGCAAAGGTTTAAGATTGTTGCACAGAAATTATCGTACCAAGGCCGGTGAAATTGATTTAATCATGGCTGATGATCAAGAATGGGTATTTGTTGAAGTGCGCTATAAACACAGTGATGATTGGGCAGATCCGGCAGAATCAATCACACAACAGAAACAAAGGAAAATCATCAAAGCTGCACAACAATACTTGTTGCAATACGATAAAGCAGGTAACAAAGCTTGCCGATTTGACGTGATATTAATGTCCGGTGAGATAAACTCACCACAAATTGAATGGATTCAGCATGCATTTTATTGAATGTTTGCTGACTATATAGGTCGAAAACAAAAAACAGAGGAATTACTCATGAAAAAAATATGGCTTTTAGTTTTACTTGCCATGACAGTGTCAGGCTGTGCACCTGTACTTATCGGAAGTGCCATTGTAACTGGAGTTAATATAGCTCATGATCGCAGGTCCGCTGGACAAGTTCTTGACGACAAAATAATCACGGCCAGTGTGAGAAATGAGTTGCGCAAATCATTGGCAGATGACAGTCGCATCAAAGTTGATTCCTACAATGGTGTGGTGTTATTGGCAGGCGAAGTAAAAAAACAGAGTGATCGTGTTGCCGCTGAAGATGCTGCAGCTGTGAAAGATGGAGTGATGAAAGTGGTGAATGAACTTAAGTTAGTCAGCGAGATTTCTGACCTCGGTCCACGCACAAGAGATAGTTATTTGACTTCTAAAGCCAAGACTTCGTTGTTAAAAGTAAAACTGGAAGACTTTGACCCAAGCCGTGTCAAGATTACCACCGCTAACCGTGAAGTGTACCTGATGGGCATGGTAACCCGTGATGAAGCTGATGCCGTGGTGGAACGCATCCGTCACCTCAGGGGTGTTGATCGTGTGGTTAAAATTTTTGAGTATATAGATTGACAAGTTCAGTAAAACATTTCTTACTACTGCCTATTTATTGTTGGCTGACGTCATGCCAATTTCAACCCTTGAAAGCTAAAAACCTGAACCTGGGCGAGCGGTTTGTCAGCGCTTATAATCAGCATGATGCAGAACAAATGTTGTCTTTGACTCATGACAATATCAAATATATGTTTATAAATACTGACCAGATTTTCACAGAAACAGAAAGCAAATCTGAATTGATTCAGTTCCTAAAAGGTTATTTCAGCAGCCATCCTCAAGCCAAATCAAGAGTCATAGAATCAAAACGTCATGGATCGTTTATCAATCAAATTGAACAAGCTCTGTGGACCGATAAATCAGGGCAGGAAAAATCACAATGCAGTTTGTCTGTGTATGAATTGAGAAATGAATTGATTATCAATGTCTGGTATTTTAATGCGTATAATTGCCCAAAATAGAGACCTTGGATTGACTCGTAATCAAGAAAAAATTCTTTAAGTTTCTTGAATTTTATTGGTTCAGTCACTGTAATTTTTTTTGACAGTTTTTGTCAGGGTTACAGTATTTAGTTATTAAGTTGTTCATCAGACTTGGTTTGTAAGCTTATACATAACTAATTCCATTAATTGCTTGAATATGCAACACGTATTGCGATAATGGGTTAGTATTTAAATCAAGGGGAAAGAATGAAAAAGACCGTTTTTGCGAGTTTGTTCGCGTGTGTGGTTTGTGTGCAGGCCAAAATTCATCCAATTGTTACGCCTAGTGGTGCTTACGTTATAGAAATAACCGAAAGCAAAACTGTTCAACCGAATAATGCCATTCACAGTTTAGATGATGCCATAGAAGCAGGTGCCATCAATATTGCAGCGCAGCAATGTCCGGATGGGGGCTTCGGTTGGCCGCACAATGACTGTAGCAATACCTATCACAACATCACAGCACCAATCATAGATGGTGTGCGTCAAGCCTATTTAAGGTCTGGTAACGCTGGTTTTTTGGGAGTGATGAAAAATTCAGGAGACTATGATCTAACCAATCAATATGGTAATGGGGAAGCCAGATTTGGGGCTTTTACATCGT
The DNA here is from genome assembly GCA_030426705.1 of Gammaproteobacteria bacterium. Lineage (GTDB taxonomy): Bacteria > Pseudomonadota > Gammaproteobacteria > Xanthomonadales > Marinicellaceae > Marinicella. The sequence goes on along the minus strand of JAUHXW010000230.1, from coordinate 2,108 downwards.
ACATGATGTGGAATTTATCCAAGGATACTGGGGACAGTACATACCGGGATTTTGTTGAGACTGAGTTTTTTGCTGCGTTAGAAGCTGGCACTTACGGAGAAGATGATCTGGATACGCAAGGCTGGATTACCGCAGTGGAGACCAGTCGAACTGGCACTTGGGTCAACCTTCGTCCCTGGGAATTTTCCAGCTTGGTTTTGATCACACAACGCCATTGTCGTGATATTCAGTCAGGTGAATTTGAACAAGCACTGTGGCGTGGTTTGGGCACTTTGGACAATACCGATCCTGACAATGTTTACAGTGATGTCATTGGCGTTGCTGGTGGATTATTGGGAATGGCCAGAATAAACAGAACCAGCTTTCCAGCCATCAATGCCCCCTTGCATTCAGGGGTCAATGGTTTAGGGACTTTAGAAGCGTTGGCTGATTATTTGATGAGTTTGCAAAACCCGGATGGCTCTTTTTATTGGCACTCAAATTTGGCGGCTCCCACAGATGGTGATAAAGACACTCAAAGTACTGCTTATGCTGTCATGGCCTTGATCAAAGCGGCTGAAAGATTGGGTGAAGCAGATTACTTGCTTGCAATAGAATCAGGAAAAGGTTTTCTATTAAGTATGCAAGATGAATTTGGTGGATTTACCTCTTATCCAGGTGGTACTTACAACACAGAAGTAGAAGGGGAAGCGTTGACAGCCATTGGTATGCAGGGAATTTATGACCGAATTTTCCAAAGTAACCTGGAGTGTTACGCCAATTAGAAGTATTTGCAGGATGGTGAGAACTGTCCTGCAGTTTTTATTTTTCTGTTGCTAAAAGTACCTTAAGCTCAATCAGAGACAGCTTGTTGTTAATCACTTCAAGCTTGTTTTTTCTGTTGAGTTTTTTGACTTTGATTTCCAGTGATTGGGCTTCGGCTCTGCTTCCAGCTTTAACTTGATAAACCAATTCCAGCTGTTTAAATCTGCGGGTGAATTTAGCACCGTTGGGATGGCCTTTTTGATGTTCCGACAAGCGAGTCAGGGGATCTATGGCGATACCCGTGTACAAGATTTTTTGATCACAAAGCAGGATGTAAAGGTAATAGGCTGCTTCGTTATCCACGGTTTTTCAAATCACTTTTGTTTTTGATGGCAACCAGGATGGCCAAGGCGAAAAAAGCACCCGGTGGTAACACAGCCAACAAGAAACCAGAGTAGTTTTCAATCAGTTGTAATTCAATGGCATAACCCCTTTCACCAAACAACAAATGTGCCTGGCTGAAGAGTGTGCCCTGACCAATCACTTCGCGCATAACGCCGATCACCAACATCACCAAGGCAAACCCCAATCCCACAAAAAAACCATCTTTAACTGATAGCCACAGGGCATTCTTAGAAGCAAAGGCTTCAGCACGTGCCATGATCAAACAATTGGTGACAATCAATGGAATAAATATACCGAGTACCAGATACAGCTCATGAAAATAGGCGTTCATTACCATTTCAAGAGTAGTTACCACACTGGCAATCAGCAAAACAAACAACGGAATGCGGATTTCTTTTTTGGTGATGGGCCTGATCAGAGAAACCAAAAAATTGGTGACCACTACCACGCTGATGGTGGCGATGCCCATACCCAATGCGTTGATGGCGGTGTTGGAAACGGCCAGTAATGGACAAAGGCCCAACATTTGCACCAAAGCGGCATTGTTGTCAATTAAGCGGGTTTTGATGAATTCATTCATGGCTTAATACCCTGTTCAATGAGGTATTGTTGATGGAATAACAAGGCTTGTTTGACGGCGCCTACCACAGCTCTTGGTGTGATGGTAGCTGCTGTGATTTGGTCAAAATGGCCTTGATCCTTTTTGACCTTCCAAGCTGTTACAGAAGGGTTTTTCAAAGAAGTCTCAGGAAACTGGTCAAGCCAATCACTTTTATTCCTGTCAATCAAATCACCCAGCCCTGGCGTTTCTTTATGAGCAATAACTTCAACGGCTGTGATATTTCCATTGGCTTGTACGCCTACCAAAATATCGATGTCTCCAGAATATCCATTGCGAGCAGTCACTGGTATGGCCATCACCGACAACAATCCGTTTTGGGTGCCGATATATAATTGTT